>JAEWSS010000219.1 GCA_023459755.1 Verrucomicrobiota bacterium
ATTCTGGCGCAGGCGGTCAAGGAACTGTTTCATTCCGACGATGAAATCAAGGTGATCGGCATCCGTCACGGCGAAAAGATGTATGAAACGCTGCTCACCAACGAGGAGTGCGCCCACGCGATCGACATGGGCAACTTTTACCGGGTCCCGGCCGACAAGCGCGGTTTGAATTACGACAAATATTTCAATCAGGGCGATGAAAAACGCAACGTCCTCACCGAATTCAACTCGAACAACACAAAACTGCTGACGGTTGCACAGGTCAAGGAAAAACTGCTCTCGCTCGCCTATATCCGCGAAGAACTGGCCGCCTGGGAGAACAAATAATGAAGATTCTGATAACCGGAGCGAAAGGGTTCGTCGGCAAAAATCTGGTCGCCGAACTCCGGGCGCGCAAACAGCACGAGCTGTATGAATTCGACCTCGACACCCCGGCGGAAATGCTCGGTAAGTGGTGCGCCGACTGCGACTTTGTGTTCAACCTCGCCGGTGTCAACCGGCCGAAGGAGCAGTCCGAATTCATGACCGGCAATTTCGGCTTCGCCTCAACATTGCTCGACACCCTCAAAAAGCACGGCAACCAGTGTCCGGTGATGATATCGTCGTCCACTCAGGCCGCGCTGGACAACCCCTACGGCAAAAGCAAAAAGGCCGGTGAGGAGCTGATGTTCGAATATTCGCGGGAAAACGGAGCGCCGGTACTGGTCTACCGGTTCCCGAACGTTTTCGGCAAATGGTGCCGCCCGAATTACAATTCGGCGGTCGCCACTTTCTGCAACAACATCGCCAACGGTCTGCCGATCACCGTCAACGACCGCAGCACCCGGCTGACGCTGGTCTACATCGACGACGTGGTGGAGGAACTCTGCCGCGCACTGGACGGCAATCCGAACCGCGACGGTGCCTATTGCGCGGTTCCGGTCAGCTACAATAAAACGCTGGGGGAAATCGTCGATCTTCTGGAGTCGTTCCGGGAAAGCCGTAAAAACCTCGACGTTCCGAATATGGGCGGCGATCTGTTCAGCAAAAAACTTTACAGCGCCTATTTGAGCTATCTGCCGGAGGACGGGTTCAGCTATCCACTGAACATGCACTGCGACAACCGCGGCAGTTTCACCGAAATTCTCCGCACCGCCGAGCGCGGCCAGTTTTCGGTCAACATCAGCAAGCCCGGCATCGCCAAGGGTAACCACTGGCATCACACCAAAAACGAAAAGTATGTGGTGGTCTCCGGCAAGGCGCTGATCCAGTTCCGCAAGGTCGGCGACACCAAAGTGATTGATTATCACGCCTCCGGCGACAAGCTTGAGGTGGTGGATATTCCGTGCGGCTACGTTCACCGCATTGTCAACGAAGGCGAAGGCGACCTGGTCACTTTCATGTGGTGCAACGAATGTTACGATCCCCGGCACCCGGACTGCAACCCCGAAGAGGTATAATTATGGAAATACGTTTGGATTACAGCGACGTAAAGTTCGCCGGCGACGGCAGATTGAAGCTGTTGATTATTGTCGGCACCCGGCCGGAAATCATCCGGCTGGCGGCGGTCATTGACAAGTGCCGGAAATATTTTGACTGCATTCTGGCGCACACCGGTCAGAATTACGACTACAACCTCAACGGCGTGTTTTTTCACGACCTGAAACTCAAAACGCCCGAAGTCTATATGGACGCGGTTGGCGACGACCTCGGCGCCACGGTCGGCAATATCATCAACTGCTCCTACAAACTGATGACGCAGATCAAGCCGGACGCCATGCTGATTCTGGGCGACACCAACAGCTGTCTCTCCGCGATTGCGGCCAAGCGGCTGCATATTCCGATTTTCCACATGGAGGCCGGAAACCGCTGCAAGGACGAATGTCTGCCGGAGGAAACCAACCGCCGCATCGTTGATATTATTTCCGACGTGAACATGGCCTACTCCGAACACGCCCGCCGCTATCTGGCCGACTGCGGACTGCCGAAGGAGCGCACCTATGTCACCGGTTCGCCGATGGCGGAGGTGCTGCACAAAAACCTGGCGGAGATCGAGGCGTCGGACATTCTCAAAAAACTTAATCTTGAGCCGAAAAAATATATTTTGCTCTCGGCGCACCGTGAGGAGAACATCGACACGGAGAAGAACTTCAGGTCGCTGTTCACCGCCATAAACAAGCTGGCGGAGAAATACGACATGCCGATTTTGTACTCCTGTCATCCGCGCAGTCGGAACCGTTTGGCCTCAAGCGGATTCGAACTTGACAAGCGGGTGATTCAGCATGAACCGCTGGGATTTCACGACTACAACAAACTGCAGATGAACGCTTTCGCGGTGGTTTCCGATTCGGGGACATTGCCGGAGGAGTCGAGTTTCTTTACGAGTGTCGGCCATCCGTTTGCGGCGGTGTGCATCAGGACTTCGACCGAGCGCCCGGAGGCGCTGGATAAAGGCGGTTTCATCATTGCCGGTATTGACGAAAAAAGTCTGCTTCAGGCCGTGACCACCGCGGTGGAGCTTAATGCAAACACCGACAACGGCATTCCGGTTCCGGACTATGTGGAGGAAAACGTCTCCACAAAGGTGGTCAAGATCATCCAGTCCTACACCGGCATCGTCGACAAAATGGTCTGGCGAAAGCAGTAGACGGTTTGTAAAGCTGCAATGCTTTGCGCTTTATGAATGGGAGCGGGACGAATTTTCGGCAAAATCATGCAAACGCCAAACCAGGGCTATTAGGCATAGAACGCGCTTCAATGCTAATGAGTATTCAACTCGTCAGCGTTGGAGCGCGAACTGTGCAGAACTCGGTGGATTGGGTGAATGTGATAATTTAGCCGAAAAGTCCCTAATGCTGTCAGCGGCGAACATCCCGGCAATAGTGTCTGCAACGGTAACTAATGACGGGGGCTTCGCATTTTTGCAACTCCTCGCGGCGGACGAAAACAACCTGATTTGCTTACGGCCGGTTAATTCGCCGTCTCGACCAATTTCAGCAAATATTTTCCGTATCCGGTTTTTAACAGACCGCCTATACCGCTTTTTATCGCCTCGGCACTCAGCCATTTATTGTGGAACGCGATTTCCTGCAGACAGGCGATTTGAAGTCCCTGACGGGTTTCGATGGTCCGGATAAAGTTTGCGGCATCCAGCATACTGTCATAAGTACCGGTGTCAAGCCACGCATAACCGCGGCCAAGCGTTTCAACATGAAGCTCGCCGAGTTGCAGATACTCGTTGTTGACCGCCGTTATCTCAAGTTCTCCGCGCTTTGAAGGTTTTATTCTTGCGGCGATATCCACCACTTTATTGTCGTAAAAATAGAGACCGGTAACGGCATAATTTGACTTCGGGTGTGCCGGTTTCTCCTCTATCGACACCGCTTCGTGACGATCATTGAATTCAACCACGCCGAACTGTTCCGGATTGGCCACATAGTACCCGAAAACCGTGGCTCCGCTATTGCGAAGCGCGGCCTCTCGGACAATGTTCTGCAAATTCGCTCCGTAGAAAATATTGTCGCCAAGCACCAGCGCCACCGCGTCGTCACCAATAAAATCCCGGCCGATGATGAACGCCTGCGCCAATCCGTCCGGCGACGGCTGAACCGCATAACTGAGGTTGATCCCGAAACTCGATCCGTCGCCCAGCGCCCGGACAAAACCTGCCTGATCTTCCGGCGTGGTTATAATCAGAATGTCGCGAATATCAGCCAGCATCAACACCGACAACGGATAATAAATCATCGGTTTGTCGTATATCGCCAAAAGCTGTTTTGACACGCCGAATGTGATCGGATGCAGTCGGCTTCCCGCGCCGCCGGCCAGAACAATACCCTTCATCTCAGTTGCCATTCCCCCTTTACCGCATTATTTGTGCATAGCCCTTCAGCTGGAAAAGACAAGTGTAAATGCCTTTTCTTTACTGTACCCTTTGTTTTTCCGCTTGCAAGCCGTAAAATAGATTTCATTTTTCTTGTTGCGGTTCAATGCCCGATACGGCCCCCACGAAATTACGCATGACATATATAAAAAAAGCGGCTTAATATATTGCCGGTTCCCAATTTTTTCGAAAAAATATACGGATGGTACCGTCTACTGCAATGGAATAATGCATAGCCCCTTAGCTGGACAACTTTTTATTAAAAGATCGGTGTAAAGATCTTTGAGTTACCATACCCTTCTGTTTGCAGATTGCAAGTTCTGAAATAGACTTCATCCGGGGTTTGGTATTGCAACGCCGAGTGAATCTGCTTGGTGTTATAAAAGTTGACATAGTGTTGGACTCTTAAGCGTAGTTGCGACAAGCTGACATACTCCCTGATTTTGATATCTTCATATTTCAACGCCCACCAAAAATGTTCCATTTTTGCATTGTCCAGACAACGCCCCCGACCGTCCATGCTGATTTTGACGCCGTAATCCAGCTATTCTCTAACGAACTCGGTATTGGTGAATTGGCTGCCTTGGTCTGAGTTAAAAATTTCCGGTTTTCCGAAGCGTTTCAACGCCATTCTTAGCGTATTCACGCAATGAAACGCATCCATTATATTGTAGGTTATATCCGTACTCCAGACTTGATTCGGGCGCTCAATCTCAAGCTTGCTCAAGAAAATTTTCATGCTCAGGATGCGGTTCTGAAGTGTTGAAATGCGGACGGGGGTAACCCGTCCGCAACCCCAGAGACTTCTATAAACGCCGTACCCGCTTGTGGTTGACTTTGCAATCGCGCCGATTGAGCTCGGCAGTCAAGCGCGGAACACCATAAAACGGCATATTCTCATATATATTCATAATTTCGTCTTGGCTTGTTCGTCGGAAGCGACTTGGCTGACCTCGCGGTAACCTTTGTAATAGAAGCTGGAGCGAGGAACCTTGAGCGACTTCAACTGACGATTTACGCTTAAATTCGGATAATTTTTGTTTATTTTCGCTTTTCTGGATTCAAGCCCAGAGCCAAGGACACACTTCGCAAAAAGTCGTTCTCCATCTCAAGCCGACCAATCTTTTTCATCAGATCGTCTTCGTTATAAGGCATGTTTTCGGCTTTGCGCTCAGTTTTTGTCATAAAAACGTCAGCCGCACTCTCAAAAAGTTTTTTCTTCCATTGCTGAACCCAATTCGGATGAATCTGATACTTGCCGGCGATTTCTGCCACGGTCAAGTCTCCGCGTAACGCTTCAAGTGCTATGCGGCTTTTGAATTTACTGTCGTAAGACTTCTTCATAAAACGGCCCTTTCGGTTTTAAATTACAAGCCATTTTACACCGATTCAAGTTGTCCAGTTTTCGGGGCCAACCGCAAAAAGCTGGCTAGACTACTACAATCATTACCGCTGTCACCGATCATTGAACGGCGGCATCATCAATCCTCTTCAAATGGACGATGATGGAGAAATTGTTGAAGTCTCGTTCCTTGGCGGTCTGCTTCATGGATACCGACGGGAGAAAAGAGCGGCATAGGAATTAACGTATCCTCCTGAGAGCTCTGATTTTTAAAACCCACCCTGCCGCCCGAAAACGGCTCCATTTTTCAGCGCATTCAGAATTATCACGAATCCTGCAATTTGTTAAGCATATAAGTTATTGTATTACAACGTCTATCCCATCAGACTCCGCAATCGGATTTTGCACTCTCTCCGCCATTTTCATTTCCACCCCCTGATTCTATGGCAAAAGTTAATCCCTGCGTTGTTTCGCTAAAAGGCGCTGCTGTTGCGGCACTTACGCATTCTGAACGGCTGTGCGTCCGGCACACTCAGAATCACGTCGGCGCCTCTGTCCCGGATGATTCCGCCGAAAAATTCTGAGAATTCTGGGAATCCGCGCCCCTAGTGGAAAACTAGTTAATGTCGATTCTGAGCTCAAAGCACCATTTGATCGTAACTAGCAGTTCGAATCCCAACCGTTGCATTTTCAAAACAAGACATTTTTTATCGAATCAAGTTACACTCGCCGAAGTTTTGAGCTCGTCAAGTGTAACTTGATTTTTGGCATATCCACAACATAACGATGGTTCGCATCCCGCACCGTGTCCATTTTTAATAACGTCACCCGAGCAGGTTAAGGTTGTAATCATCTTATGATCAACAAAGATTATCTTAACTTGAAACGCGAAAAGTGGTAGCGTTTTGAAAATGGAGTCCAAATTGGAATTCATCCCAGTTATTCCGACAGGATTCGCGTGATGAAAGCAGCAACAGTGTTCGAATGCCTACCTTCTGAGATGATTTCGCAAGGAATGTCAAGCAGAACCGTTTTTTCCGGCTTATGTTATCGACAGGAAGCAGGAAGGAGATGGCAAGGATGCGCAAATTGACCCGTGACGACTATGAAAACCGGATGCTGCGGCTGCAACTCTACATTCAGCGGCATCTGGATGGTGATCTGGAGTTGAAAAAGCTGGCGAAGATCGCCGCGTTTTCACCTTATCACTGCCATCGAATCTTTCGTTCACTCGTGGGGGAATCGGTGCAGAGTTAACATCCGCCGTCTGCGACTCGAAGCGGCCGGGGCCAGGCTGCTGCAATCCGATGT
>JAEWSS010000220.1 GCA_023459755.1 Verrucomicrobiota bacterium
GCGCTGGGCAATCACGTCCATCCGGGGCGCGGTTGCCCACACACTGCCGTTGCCGTCCTGCCAGACGGCGATCTTGAGCGGCAGCTCCTGTGCAAAGGCCGGGTTATCCTGCATCAATTTCGTTCCGATCGCCGGAGAACCAAAAACCAGCACGGTACTCGGCTCAAGATTCATACCAACCTGACTCGCATTCTGCGCATGGTCGAATTTCGCAAAAACCGGAATGTTCCGGCTCTTCAATCCGGCTTCAAGGCGCGCAACAGTTTCCGGCACATCGAAAATGCTTTCCTGCGTATAAAATAAATTGTCGTCGATGCCGGACGCCAGTTTGCCGCCGAATGCCGACGCCACGCGGCGTGCGAGGTTGGAGAGATCGACCCCCTCCCTGTTGCACATCAGTGTGACGCAGACCAACTCATCCGGAGCGGTGAATCGACTTAGAAACGCCGAATATCCAGGAACCGTCCCCTTGATGTCCATCAGTCCCTTGTGACGCTGGAACTGCCAGCCCGCCATTGCCGGAACGGTTTTGCCGTTCGCCAATTTTGTCGGCTGGTAGATCAATGCGCGGTTTTCCGGCTTGTTGATCAGAATGCCGCCGGCAAGACCGATGTCCCAGGTGCTGATATCTTCGGCGGACGCCCAGATGTCGCCGAATCCTTTCAATGTGCTTGAATGCAGCGGTGCGGCGGGACTCAGCCCCGCGGCGGTGGCGATGGTGCCGGCCGCCGGCTCGGTCGGGTCGATGTATTTGCCGTCTTGGGTAAACCGTGAATGTTTCGGATTTTCCGGGGTGATCGCTTCATTCGCAAGTTGTGCGAAGTCTTCCCGGAACATTGTGCGTCGAAGTCCAAGATGCCGGATCTGGTTTTCAGTCACAAAGTCATGATAGGACTGACCGCTGGCTGCTTCGACGATCTCCGCCAGCAGCAGAAAATTGGTGGCGCTCTGCTTCACATCGGTGCCGGGTTGGAACGCCAGCGGCACTTCGGAAACCATCGCGATCAACTCCGCCGGTCTGAAATCTTGTTGCGTACTGAATTTTTCGCTGTCACGGTAGTCCGCGATTCCTGAGGCGTGCTGAAGCAACTGGTAGACCGTGACCCTGCGCCAGGCCTCCGGCAAATCTTTCAGGTATTCGGCAATCGGCGCGTCGAGTTTCAGTCTGCCGCGCTCGAAAAGCTGCATGACCGCCACTGCGTTGTAGGCCTGCGAAATCGGTCCGGCTGGCCAAAGCGTCTTGGTGGAGGCCAACTGACCGGTTTCGGCGTCGGCGACGCCGTAGCCGACCACCCGTGGAATGTACGGCGCCTGAACAATGGCCAGCGTCATGCCGGGAATGTTTTCTTTTTCCATGAACTCATAGATCATACGGTCGATGGATTTGCCCAGATGTTCAACCCGGGCATTGCCACGCCCCTCAATCGGTAACGTCAGCATTGTCATTTTTTCCTGTGCTCCTGCGTTTAAAGTTGACATTCCGCCGCCTATCGCCGCCGCCGCGACCAGAAGTGGGATCATTTTCATATTTACCCTCCTCATTCATGTTGTTCCGGTTTGGAACACGGTTTATATTCGTGCCGCTGTTCCATCATGGCCAGCAGCGGTCCCATCACGCTGGGGCGGCAGATAAAGTAACAATGCTTGGCGCCTTCGCCGCGACAGTCGATCAACCCGGCGGCACGCAGGGTCAGCAGGTGCTTTGATAGGTTGGACTGCGAAACCCCGAGTTTGATACTTGCCAGCGTCACGCAGCTCGGCCCGTTGTGCAGAAAGCGGAGAATATCAAGCCGCGCCGGATTCGCCAGCGCTTTGAATATGGCAAGCTGCGTTTCGGCGGCGGTCAAATCCAGAATTTTATTTTCATCATTTGTCATAAACCACAACTCCTTTCCGTCAGATATTGAATAGATCGTTGAATGCTTCACTCATGGTCGGGTGGGTGTATACGCCGTCCCGCAGCGAGCTGTACGGTATCCCGGCCTCCATTGCCAGTTTGACCTGATTGATCAACTCGTGCGATTCCGCGCAGAACAGCATCGCGCCCAAAATCCGTCCGGTCGCGGGATCAATGACCGCTTTCAACAGCCCGGCGGTTTCGCCCAGAACCTGTGCTTTGGGAACGGCGGACGCCGGAAGTTTCGCGATCTTCACCGCCAGACCGCCGGAGCGAGCTTCCCGTTCGTTGATGCCGACGCGCGAATACGGCGGATCAAGAAAAACGCTGTAAGGAATATTTTTCCTCTGGCCGGTCGAATACTCCGCCCGCCCCTCAAAGAGCTGCCGGGCAACAATTCTGGCGTCATCCAGCGAGATATAAGTGAACTGTAACCCGTCGGCAACATCACCTACCGCCCAGATGTCCGGTACTCCGGTGCGCAGATATTCGTCCACAACGATTCCGCCGCGCGCGGAGAGTCCGATCCCGGCCCGCTCGGGATGGAGCTCCGCCGTATTCGGACGCCGGCCGGCGGCGATCAGAACTGCGTCTCCGGAATATTCTCTGGCTGCGCCGTCCTCTCCGGTTCCGGTCAGGAGCGCGGCGGCGTCACGGTTCTGAATGGAATCGATCCGGAACCCGGTTGCGATATCCACTCCGCGTCCGCTCAGAACCTTGGCGATTTCAGCCGCAATATCTCGATCTTCACGCGGCAGAAATTCATCTCCGTCCTGAATGACGGTAACTTTCGAACCGAACCCGGAATAGATGGACGCGAACTCCATGCCGATGTAACCGCCGCCGACGATCAACAGCCGGCGCGGCAAATCTTCCATGTCCAGCATTTCCCGACTGGTGAATACCCGGGGATTATCCAGAATCCCCTCAATGGGCGGAATCACCGGCGCGGACCCGGTGTCAATCACGATGCGCCGTCCGGAAATTTTCTCCGTTCCATTTTTACCGCAAATTTCCACCTCGCGGGCCGAACTGAAGCTGCCGATACCGTTGAAAATCTCCACATGCGGTTGATCGGCAAGTTTGTGGAACATCTTCCGGCGCAGCGCGGCAGTCAGAAGACGTTTTTTCTGAATCGCGTCACGATAGTATTGCGCTTTTTCCTCGAAGCGCTCCAGCCGGCTCCACCTGCCGCGCTCCGCACTGACAACCAACGACTTGCTTGGGATGCACCCGACGTTGACGCAGGTCCCGCCGTACATGCCGGGATCGCGTTCGATGATCGCAACGGATTCGCCGCGCACCGCCGCCTCGCCCGCCAGTGTTTTTCCGCCTTTTCCCCAGCCGATGACGATCAAATCGAACTTTTTCATTTTTCCGCGCCTTTGTGCTGAATTTGTTCAAGATGCTTCACATAGTTCGCCGCGCCGCCGCGCCGATAGCCGGTCCGGGCGATCGCGCCGCCGTCGTTTCCGGCCAGAATAACGGTCGGAAAGCCTTCGACACCGTAGGCTCGCGCAAGCGCTTCATTCTGTTTTTTCAGTTCTTCCGGCTGCGCAATGTTTCGCGGGAAGTCAATCTGAACGAGAATTGCGTTGGCCTTCGCCCAGGTCAGGAATTCAGTTTTGCTCAAAACCTCTTCGTCAAGTCTCATGCACCACGGGCACCAGTCGGAACCGCCGAACGAAAGAAACAGAATTTTGTTTTCCCGCTTCGCCGCTTCCTGTGCGGCTTGGAAGTCCGTTGTCCAGTCCGAACTTGCAATGGTCTTCCCGTCCGGTGAATGAACCGCGGCGGCCGGGGGGCGCGGCGCAACGGCATTCGCGCACATGGCAAACGGACACTCTCCTTTGATTTTCGCAAATGCCACCACCCCAATAACTAATACGCCAATGCCGATTACTATAATCCGCGGCGCTTTCTTTTTCCAATCCATTTTTTCCATAATTAGCTCCGATCTTCAATGTTTTTTTATATATTCCGTATTTGGAATATTTCAATGTCAACATATTCCATATTTGGAATAATGCAAGCCAAAAAAGTTAATTTGATAATATTTTACCCAAAATTGATCATTGATGTAAAATAAATGGACTGCCAACGGTCAAGTATTGGCGCGAACGAGGAGAAAATTCCGCATTGCCGGAGTGGGGGGCGATGTATGGCGGCGGTGGCGGCTCAGCCGGGTTGCGGAATATTGCAATCGGCGGCTTGACCGCGGCGGCGGCATGGGGTATAATATAGAAAGGAATTTATAATGAAAATGGAAAAGATTTTGGTCAGTCGCTGTCTGCTGGGGTATTCCGTGCGGTATGACGGCAAATATCAGGGGATACCGGAAGAACTTGAGCCTTTGCGCAAAAAGTTTGAATTTATTCCGGTCTGCCCGGAAACGGAATTTGGCTTTCCGGTGCCGCGTCCGCCGCTGGTGCTGGTGGAGGCTTCCGGCGGCGTTCGACTGCGACGGCGTGACGACCAAACCGATTTTACGGCGGACTTTGCACGTTGGTGTGTTGAATTCTGCGACACTCTTCCGCCGTTGTACGCGGCCGTGTTAAAAGCGAAGTCGCCCAGCTGCGGCTTGAGAACCACAAAAATATACTCCGAATCCGGAGCGCTTCTGCCGGAGCGGGCGACCGGACTTCTGGCCGCCGAACTTGTTCGGCGCGGTGTGAAGGTATTCGACGAAAACAACTTTTTTTGCTGCTTGCCGACTGATTTTGTCGGGAGAATATAAAAAACGGCGCCCGGAATAATGGTTCCGGACGCCGTTTGCGCATCATTCAAAGGTGCAGCGATAAACTACGGTTTTCCCGTCAAGCGCCCGACAGGTGCGCACCGCGGTGATTTCGCGGTTAACGCCGTCGGTTGTGACCGCGACCATGCCGGGACGCACCTCGAAGTCCGCGGCGATCAGCATTACCGAGCGATCGTCCAGCGAACCGTCGGCGGCGACGGCCGCGGCCGGCATAACCACGGCGGTTGCCCGGCGCTCACGCCAACGGACGGTTCCGCCGCTTGCGGGCGCTGGAACTTTCAGTGTCAATGGTTCATTCATGGCTGACAGCGGCATTGTCGGCGTCTCCTTTCTCCAGTTCGGCAAGCACGGCGTCGCGGCTCTCCGGAGCGATTTTCTGATATTTGTCAAGCAGTCCGACGGCGGCGCGAGTCACCAGGCCGCGGTAGGCGGGGAGGTCGGAAAGCTGTCCGAGCGCCAGCAGACCGTCGATCGAATTCCGCAGGTCGACCACCGCGAAGTCGCGGTTGTAGACTATCTGCGGAACCTGAAGCGACGGATCGTACAACCGCATCATTTTCCAGCATGCGGTTTCGATTTGCTCAAGCAGTTCCACCCGGCAGGCGAGAAACTGACGGACATTCTGATAGTCCCACGCCTTGCTCTCGGCGGTCTGGGCGACGGAGTTTTCCTTCTGGATCGCCAGGCCTACAACGTCAAACATTTCGCGTTTGAGCATGGCGTTCTCCTCCCGGATCTGCGCGGTTTCCACGCCGGTGGGGGCGATGTAGCGGCTGACCCCCTTTTCGTCGTTGGACTCCCAAAGCGCGGCGGAGCGGGCGAGGACGTGGCTGAATTTTTCATGACCTTCGGCGCGTTCGTCGCGGCGGCCGTCGGCGCGGCGGGCGAAACTTTCGGAAATCACCAGCAGACCGAACATCTGTTTGATGATGTTCATCTGCGCTTCGGATTCATTGTTTAAAATGGCGTCGGAAATGCGCACCACATCTTCGAACCAGTGATTGGCGGCCAGGCCGAACCCGTCCGGTTCCTGGGCGTGAATGATCGGAACCGCGTCGAGATTGTGGTCGGCGGCGGCGATCAGCTTCACCTGACCGGTGCCGGACTCCAGTTCAAACAGCTGCCAGTTTTTGCGGGTCCAGAGACGGCGGCGGCGCAGTTCGCGCGGCGGCGAGAACGGGTCGGAGCTGGCGATGGTGTTCTCTTCGACGATCGCCCACAGCAGTTGACCGTCGTCGCCGGTTGCGTAATCCGGAACCGCCAGCGGAGACAGCGCGCGAACGTAGGGGCGCAGTTTTTCCCGCTCCCGGCGCGCCAGCGTCACTTCGCCGGTGAACAGCGGCATCTCAATCGCCAGAAACGCCGTGCCGTACACGTTGAGCAGCGTCGAAAACTGGCACATCACCTCGCTGGCGCGGAGGCCGGTGCGCGAGAAGTCCTCCTCGATGAACCGGTCGGCGCCGCGGCGTTCCGGCGGCGAAGAGAGCGCGAACTGGGTGATCAGCCGCGCAATTTTACGCGGATAGTTGAAGTAACAGGCGCGGGCGAGACGCTCCTCAAATTCGATCTCGATTTCCGATACATGCCGGATCAGCGCCTGTCGGATATACTCCGCTCCTCCGGAATACGCGGCGCGGCAGCGTTCCCATATCGCGCGGTTGCGGCGGCACAGCGGATGTTCGCGGCGGAAAATGTAGCCATAATCCATGATTGATCTCCTTGCGGGTTGATGGTTGTTCAATATTTCTCTGTCAACCCGCTGAAAAAAACTTGCATTTTTTCATAATCGGGAAATATTACCCTATCTACGCAAATTAAGGAGGCGCAAATGATGCAGGAACTCAATGAACTGCTGGCAAATTCGCGGGAATTTTATTTTTATCTGGCGCTGGGCGGCAGCGCGGTGTTCATAATCCAGCTGTTTCTTATTCTGACCGGTATGGGCGGCGACGACCTCGACGCCGACAACTTCGACCCATCCAACGTTGATATGACCGGCGGCGGCGACCTTTCACTGGTCAGCTTTTTTTCGCTGCGCGGTCTGGTGGCCTTCGTCACCTTCTTCGGCTGGGCCGGATATTTCTGGGGACACAACGTCACCGGACTGGCGATCTCGCTCTTGTGCGGCGTCGGAATGATGGCGATGACCACGCTGATCGTCTGGTTTTTCCTCCGGATGCAGCAGTCCGGCAATATCGGCGACGCCGAGTTTGTGGACAAGACCGGCGTGGTCTATCTGGGGATTCCCGGCGGCGACGCGGCTTCCGGGGTGGTCACGGTTCAGCTTCCGAACTGCACCCGTCAGATCAAGGCGTTTGCCGCCGAGCCGCTGAGTTCCGGAACGCCGGTTCGGGTGGTCGGCGTGGTCGGAACCGACTATTTCCGGGTCGAAAAAATTAATGCCGAATAATATTGCATAACGCAAAAAAAACATACGAAAGGCAATTGAAAAAATGGAGATTCCAATCTACATTGTGATGGCGGCGCTGGTGCTGGTGGCGTTTTTCGCCATGCTCGCGTCACGCTACCGCAAATGTCCGTCCGACCGGATCATGGT
>JAEWSS010000221.1 GCA_023459755.1 Verrucomicrobiota bacterium
GCCCTGCGCTTTGTAGTTCCCGGTCAGGCCGGAACGCTGGCGGCGCAGCGACTCAAGCAGAAATCCCTCCGGCGACACCGACTGCGCGCCGACCTCTCTGAACTGGGCGAATGTTTTCACCTTTTCCATATCTTTCTCCGGTTGTTTTTATTTTTTATTTTCAGCCGTTTTCCGTCATCTCTTCACAGGAGCGCGGTGCCGATATTCAGAAAACTTCCGACCTGATAGACGATCAGCGTCATCACATAGGCCAGCACCGTGAGACCGACCAGCTGGAGTATGGTCAACAGCCACGAATTGGTCTCGCGCCGAACCACCGCCACCGTTGCCACGCACGGCATGGATATAAGGCAGAACAGCATGATGCAGAAGCCCTGAAGCGGTGAATAACTTTCGCGCAGATGCGATTGGAGCTTGGCCACGTCCGGTTCGTCCTCCGCCACGCTGTAAAGTATGCTCAGCTGGGAAACGAACAGTTCCTTTCCGGCAAAGGCGCCGATCAGCGCCGAACTCACCTTCCAGTCAAATCCGATCGGTTGCAGCACCACCGCCAGTCCAGTTCCGATCCGGCCGGCCAGCGAGTAGCGCAATGCTTCGGCGCGGCGTCCGGTCTCCAGCGCTCCGAGCTGCGCAGTCTCCTCGGCGGTCGGCTGTTCGATCTGTTCAAGCTCGGCTATTCTGGCATCCATCGGAGCGTGTTTCATCACCGGAAACGTGTTTAATACAAACAAAATAACCGATGCTCCGAGGATCAGCGTTCCAGCTTTGCGCAGATACATCACCGCCCGCTCCCACATGTGGATCATCAGACTGAACAGTGTTGGCATTCGATACGGTGGAAGCTCCATTACGAAAACTTCGTCGCCGCCCTTGAACAGTGTCGATTTCAACAGCCGGGCGCCGATCATGGCCAGCACCACGCCGATAAGATAAATCGACCACAAGACCAGAGACTGTGCCTTTCCGGGAAAAAACGCCGGAATCAGCATTGTGTAAATCGGCAGCCGCGCTCCGCAGCTCATTAACGGAATCACCATGATGGTGGTGAGGCGGTCGCGGGTGGACTCGATCGTTCTGGTGGCCATGATCGCCGGAACCGAACAGCCGAAGCCGAGCAGCATCGGAATGAAACTTTTGCCGTGCAGACCGATTTTGTGCATGAATCCGTCCATTACAAATGCGGCGCGGGCCATATATCCGGTTCCCTCAAGGAATGCGATGGCCAGAAACAGCATGATGATGTTGGGAAGAAAGATCAGCACGCCGCCAACTCCGCCGATAACGCCGTCGAGGATCAGAGAGCGGAAGAACGGCAGTGCGTGTTCCGGCCATACCATGCCGATCCCGGTCGCCAGCTGGCCGAAAAACCATTCGACCGCCATAGTCAACGGTTCGGCGCAGGTGAAAGTGAACGTGAACACCAGAAACATGACCGCCAGAAAAATCGGCACGCCGAGAAAGCGGTTGGTGGCGATTTTATCGATATTGTCGGAGACCTGGCGGCGTTTGTCGTTGCTGACTTTTATCGCCTCGCGGCATGCGCCGGAGATCATTCCGTACCGCCGGTCGGCCATAAAAGTCTCGTGGCTGACACCGTGGCGGGCGGCCAGCCGGTTCCGGAAAATGGCGGCTGCTTCGGATATTTCAGCCAACTGCGGCGCGGCGGACAATTCCTGATCGTTCTCCAGAAGTTTTATGGCAAAATAGCGTGCCGGAAGTCGTTTTGCGGCTTCAAATCCGGAGCGTTCGACCATTTTCGTCAATTCATCGATCGCCGCATCGGTGCTTTCGCCATAGGACAGCCGGACGCCGCACTGCTGTGCGGCTCCAGCTTTCAGCATATCAACGATGCTCCGGCGCAGTTTGTCCACCCCCTCGCCCGAAGCGCCGACGGTGGTAACGATCTTTGCGCCGAAATAACGCTCCAGCATCGGAAAATCAAACTCGATACCGCGATTTTTAGCGTCATCGATCATATTGAACACCAGCAGCATCGGCAAATTAAGCTCGGCCAGCTGCGTGGTCAGATAAAGATTGCGCTGCGGATTGCCGGCGTCGATCACGTTCAGTACAAGATCAATTTTCTGGTGCAGCAGTTCGTTGAACGCGACCTTTTCCTCCGGCGACGAGTTGGACAGACTGTAAATTCCCGGCAGGTCAATGACTTCAATATGAAGTCCGCCAATTGTGCAGTGCCCGATCTTGCGCTCCACCGTTACGCCGGGATAATTGCCGACGTGCTGGCGGGAGCCGGTCAGAATGTTGAAAATCGTTGTTTTTCCGCAGTTTGGATTGCCGGCCAATGCAATGCGCAGACAGTTGCCGGCGTCGGGTTCGCAATCCGCATTGTGAATACTGGAGTGCCAATATTGGGTCTTTTCCGGCGTCATAGCGCACCTCCGTCGGACTCCTCGCACTCCTTGACCCAGATATAGGCCGCGTCATTGGAGCGCAGGGACAAACTGCTGCCCATCACCTTAATCCGCAGCAGGTCGCCGAACGGCGCATGCCCCTCCATTTCGATCATGGTTCCCGGTACGATGCCGAGGTCGGCAAAACGTCTTACTCCGCGCAGACTTTCGGCCACTTGTGCGATCACCGCCCGCCGGCCTTCCGCCAAATGGTCAAGGCTGAGCAGTCCTTCCGGGTCGTCGGCGGCGATCTGCGGCATTACGGCGGAAAGATGGTCGCGCAGTCCGGCGCAGTCGCCGCGGGTGACGATCGCCTCCACCAGCTCAACGAAGCGGGACATTACGCGTTCGTTGACCACATGCTCCATCTTACAGGCTTCTTTGTCGGCCTCGTCTTCGTCGAGCTTAAGTATCTCGCGGAAAAATTTTCTGAGTTCCTTGTGCCGACGCCTGATCTCCTGCGCCGTCTCCTCGCCGTCCCGGGTAAGAACCACCGGGGAATGCGACTGATAAATCAACAAATTGCGGGTGGATAAGGCCTGAAGTGCGCTGGTCACCGAAGGCATCGTCACCTTCATTCTTTCAGCAATGTCTTTGACGTGGGCGTGCCCTTTCTGCTCGACCAGTTCGGATATCGCCTCCAGATAATCCTCCATGTTGCTTGAGATTTCGATTCGCCCCATATTTTTTGTACCTTTTGTTTTTTCGTACAATAAATATACCGCGGCAACGGGATTTTGCAAGCAGAAAATTAGAGCTATCTAATTCTTTTATTCATACCTCAAGGCCTCGATCGGGTCGAGTCTGGCGGCTTTCCACGCCGGATAGAAACCGAATACCACGCCGACGCCGGCGGAAACCAGAAATGCGGCGGCCACCACGGCCGGACTTGATTCAACCGGCCATTTCAGCACCGTGTTCACCAATAGTGCCGCGCCGTGGCCGAGGAGAATTCCGACCAGTCCGCCGACCAGACACAGCATGATCGACTCCACCAGAAACTGCTTGAGAATGTCTCGCGGACGAGCTCCCACCGCCATGCGCAGCCCGATTTCCCGGGTGCGCTCGGTCACCGAAACCAGCATGATGTTCATGATGCCGACGCCGCCGACGATCAGCGAAATCAGCGCCACCACCAACAGCAGATTGCCCATCATGGTGGTGGTTGAGCTGAGGGTGTTCATAAATTCGGCGGAATTGCGGACCCAGAAGTCGTCGTCGTCGTCCGGTCCCAACCCGTGACGGTCGCGCAGCAGAGCGGTTAACTCTTCACTGGCCGAGCTGACTTTTTCCGGCGATGCCGCCCCGACCATAATTTGATCGATCTGGGTGAATTTGGGAACCAGCAGCGTGTCCTCCTCCAGATTTTCCGCCTGTTCCGGATAGAAGGCCACACCGGTGGCCGGATAGAGCGAACTCGGC
>JAEWSS010000222.1 GCA_023459755.1 Verrucomicrobiota bacterium
AATACTGCCAGATCACCAAGGACGGGCAGTGCGCCTGCGGCGACGACTTCCAGTGGGAAAAGCCGGCCGGCGAAGAACGCTGCATCGCGGTTTTGTCCGACGGGCTGGGCAGCGGCATCAAGGCCAATCTGCTGGCCAATATGACCACCACCATGGCGCTTAAGTTTATGCGGTCGAACAAGCCGATTTTGCGGTCGGCGGAAATTATCATGGACTCGCTGCCGGTCTGCGAAGTGCGGAAGATCAGCTACGCCACCTTCACGATTGTTGACCTGTCGGCGGCGACCGGCCGGGCGCGGATTATTGAAATGGGCAATCCGGGTTACATTCAGCTGCGCGGAGAAACCGAGATTCCGCCGTGTTCCACCGGAAATCTGGTGTCGTCGCGCTGGCCGGACCGCCAGATGGACATTTCCGAGATACAAATGGCGGTGGGCGACCGGCTGATTTTCTGTTCGGACGGCGTCACCCAGGCCGGACTGGGGAGACCGGAATATCGCTTCGGCTGGCGTCGGCAGGGTCTGCTGGAATTCGCCCGCGAACTTATTGTTGCCGACCCGGAAATTTCCGCCCGCGACCTGTCACGCACCATTGCGTTCAACGCCATGTCGATCAATCCCGACCGGCGCTGTGTGGACGACATCACCTGCGCGGTGATTTATCTGCGGCGGCCGCGCACGCTGCGCATCATCACCGGTCCGCCTTATCACAAGGAGGACGACGGGGCGTTCGCCTCGCTCGCCATGCCGGACAACGGCAAAGTGATCGTCTGCGGCGGAACCACCGCGAACATCATCACCCGGGTTCTGCACCGCGATGTGCATATCGACTTGAAACTGGTCAACTGTTCCGGCGGTCTGCCCCCGCCGGGACAAATGGATGGGATTGGACTGGTTACCGAAGGCATTCTCACATTGACCAGGGTCGCCGGTCTGCTGGAGGCGCACGACTGGGAGAACGCTCCGGCCGCCGCCCGGGAAATAATCAGCCGGATCGAGGAGAGCGACGCCATCGAGTTTGTGGTCGGCACCAAGGTCAACGAGGCGCATCAGGACCCGAAACTGCCCGTGGATCTCGAAATCAGGCGCAACATAATCAAGCGTCTGCATGAAATACTTGAAAAAGATTACGGAAAAAAAGTGACAATACGATATTTTTAACCGGAGACGCAAAATGATCAATCTTGAAATTTGTTGTGGAACCACCTGTTATATGCTCGGCGGCTCGGCGCTGCTGGAGCTGGAGCGGGCGCTTCCGGAGGAATGGCGGAATCTGGTTGAAGTTCGCGCGGTTCCCTGCACCGACGCCTGTGCCCGCGAGGATCTCGGCCGGGCGCCGTTTGTCCGGCTGAACGGCGAACTGATAGCCAACGCCACGCGGGAAAAGATTTATCTGCGGCTCAGCGAGTTGGTGGATGCCGCGGGAGGCGAAAAATGAGCAACGGCGCCGAACGTCTGCGCCGCGAATTGATGATCCGTGTGGTCCGGGAGTTCAAGAAGGGCACACTGGAGGAGAATATCGACCGGATGCCGATTGCGATCCGGCCGCGGCATTCCGAGTTTTCCCGCTGCTGTGTTTATCACGACCGCGCGGTTCTGAAGTACCGTCTGATGGCGCTGCTGGGGTGCGACTGCCGCCGGGAGGACGAGGACGAAACCAAACCGCTGCACGAATATCTGGAGGAAATGCGGGCGAACCCGGATCGTCCGGAGCGTCCGCTGACAGTTTGCGCCGCCGGATGCGACGGCTGTCCGGAAAGTCGGATCAACATCACCACCAATTGCCGCGGCTGTTTTGCGCGGCCGTGCGTGTTTTCCTGCCCGAAGGGGGCGATACACGTGGAGGATCAACATGCGGTGGTCGATTATTCCAAGTGCATCAAGTGCGGAAAATGTCTTCAGGTCTGCCCGTTCAACGCGATCATAAAGACCAAGGTTCCGTGCGAGGACGCCTGTCCGGTGGGCGCGATACGCAAGAATGAATTCGGCGTGGCCGACATCGATTTCGACAAATGTATCTACTGTGGAAAATGTTACAGTAAATGCCCGTTTTCCGCCATCATGGAGCGGTCTGAGCTGCTGCGGGTTCTGGAGGCGTTGAAGGCCGGGAAAAAACTGGTGGCGCTGGTGGCGCCGTCGGCGCAGTTTCAGTTTCCGGGCGGCATCGGCAAGCTGTTCAGTGCGATCGCCGCAGTGGGATTTACGGATGTGATCGAGGTGGCGCTCGGCGCGGAAATGACCACGGAAAACGAGGCGAAAGAATTTGTCGAGCGCATGAAAAAAGGCGAGAAGCTGATGACCACAAGCTGCTGCACCGCCTATGTGGAGCTGGTCAAGCGCCACGTGCCGCAGCTGCTGGACAAGGTTTCCGACACGCCGAGTCCGATGCGCTACGCCGGCCGGATTGCGCGTGAAAAGCATCCGGACGCGCTGAATGTGTTTATCGGGCCGTGCATTGCGAAGCGTCTGGAGGCGGCGCGATCGGAGGAAATTGACATGGCAATGACCTTCGAGGAGCTTGGCGCGCTGCTGGCCGGCTGGGGGGTGGACATCATGTCGCAACCGGAATGGCCGATACCGCGTCCGGCGATTGTGACGGCGCGGAATTTTGCCAAAAGCTGCGGCGTGACCGAGGCGGTGCTGGCCGAACTGCTGGGTGAGTCGGACGACATCAAGCTGGACGGTAAGTTTTTCAACGGCATCGACGCCAAGTCGGCGAAACTGCTCGCGCTGTATGCGGCCGGAAAACTGCCGGGAAACTTTTTGGAGGTAATGAGTTGCGAAGGCGGTTGTGTCGGCGGGCCGTGCTCGCTGATTAAAAACTGAACGGTCTGTCGCTCCGCTCCGCAGTGGCGAGCCCGTGATTTGCGGAGCGGAAGCGGCGCGACTGCCGTAAATATTGCGGTATAACCTTTTATGCATTTTTTACGGGGTTATCGCCTTAATGTTGAAATGGCTCTGAATCGTGCTGTGCTAATATGTATAAATCAAGGACGGGTCGCTGAAAAACGTCAGCGGTTTTTTATGCAGGGCAAATTTCGGTTTTAACCATCGGCTCCGGCTGTTTTTGCCGGACGGAAAAAAAGGATTTTATCGTGAACATTAAATGTCCGGGTTGCAGCGTGGTATATGAGAATGTTCCTGAAGAGCGCACCGGCGGCGTTATCGAGTGCGTCGGATGCCATACCAATTTTACGGCGGAGCCGGTGGTCGGAGTGCAAAAAAAAGAGAACGTTCCCCGGTCGGTGTTTTCGGTAGAGATCGGGGGGATGCTGGAGACGATTTTTGAACGGACCATTTTGGGCGTGTTGGCGGTGGTCGGGATTCTGCTTGTAATTGGCGGAATGCTGCTGGTGGCGGGTGCGGTTTTTTCCGGGGTGTCCGCGCCGGAGCGGTTTTCGATGTGGGTTTATTTCGGGGGCTGGATGTTTTTCGGCGGAGTGATATTTTACTGGATGTTTTTGATAATAAAAAAGTTGAATCAGCTTATCAAAAAGTAGTTGTTTTTGATAAAGGTTGAAAGTTGTATAGTTTGGGCGGGTGATGAGCCGGGTGGCGTTCGGCATCGGTTGTGTGGCATATCCGATGCAAAAAACGAAAAATTTGTGGTTTTGGCTGCCTGGGGGCATGGTCTTTGGCGCTGGACAGGTATGTTCTGGCGGTTGCGCCGCTCGTCTGCGCCGCGGCGGTTGTGGCGGCCTTCTCCGCGCGTTTCCACCGCGCCGTTGATTCCGCCGCACCGCTCGTCTCCACCGGCGGATTGCCGGTCTTTGGCATCGGTTGCGTGCCGCGCCTGGCATGCCGCAGGTTTCGCCGCGCCGCAGGTTCCGGAGTACCGTTCGTGGCGGCTTTCTTCGCTCGTCTCCACCGCGCTGGTCGTGGCGGTTTTCTCCGCTCGCCGCCGTGCAATTTTGATTTTCTTCGCTCGCCGCGCCGCAGGTTCCGGCGTGCTGTTCGTGGCGGCCTTCGTCGTCGTCGCACCGCTCGTCTCCGCCGCGCCGCGCCGTTCGTGGCGGCTTTCTTCACTCGTCGCCACCGGCGGATTGCCGGTTTTCGCCGCTTGTTCCGCCGCTCGTCTCCACCGTGCTGGTCGAGGCGGTTTTCTTTGCTCGCCGCGCCGGTGATTCCGCCGCACCGCTCGTCGCCGCGCCGCGCCTGTCGTGTCGGCTTTCTTCGCTCGTCGCCACCGGCGGATTGCCGGTTTTCGCCGCAGGTTCCGCCGCAGGTTCCGGCGTGCTGTTCGTGGCGGTCTTCTCCGCTCGCCGCGCCGCAGGTTCCACCGCGGCGGTTGTGGCGGTGGCGGCGCTCCATTCGCAAAGTCTTTCGGGAACGGCAAAATCGTCGATTGACGGTCTT
>JAEWSS010000223.1 GCA_023459755.1 Verrucomicrobiota bacterium
GGGCAATGGTGATTGTTTACAAGGAAAAATATCTGCGCAAATATATGGAGGAGGCGGTGTCCGTTTCCGAAGACCGCCCGATCCTGATCGACCGCTTCCTCGAAGAGGCCGTCGAGCTGGACGTGGACTGCATCTCCGACGGCGAAACCTCCACCGTTGGCGCAATCATGGAGCACGTTGAACTCGCCGGCATCCACTCCGGCGACTCCGCCTGCCAGATCCCCACCGCCACGCTCAGCAAAAAGGTGCTGGAAAAAATCCGTCAGCACGCCCACGCGCTGGCGAAGGAACTCAATGTGATCGGTCTGATGAACATTCAGTTCGCGGTAAAGGACGAAGAAGTCTACATTATCGAGGTCAATCCGCGCGCGTCGCGCACTGTGCCGTTTGTCAGCAAGGCGATCGGCGCTCCGCTGGCCAAGATCGCAACGCTGTGCATGATCGGCCGGAAACTCAAGGACATCGGATTCACCAAAGAGATCATTCCGCCCTACACGGCCTTCAAGGAGGCGGTGTTCCCGTTCACAAAATTCCCCGGAGTGGACATTGTGCTCAGTCCGGAAATGAAGTCAACCGGCGAGGTGATGGGCATCGACCTGTCGGCCGGAATCGCGTATCTCAAGTCGCAGATTGCCGCCGGGTCGTCGCTTCCGGACGGCGGAAACGTGTTCATTTCACTGCGCGACGCCGACAAGGAGCCGGCGATCCCGTATGTGCGCGAACTGGTCGAACTCGGCTTTACCGTCTTCGCCACCCGCGGCACCTCCACCTTGTTCTACAACAACGGAATCAAGACCCACGCGGTCTTCCGCATTTCGCGCGGACGGCCGAACCTGCTGGATCTGCTGGCTGAAAAACGGGTCGGCTGGATCGTCTCCACTCCGGAGACCGGCGCCGAGAGCATGGTGGACGAAATCCAGATGCGCACCAAGGCGGTGGCTCACGGCATTCCGGTCACCACCACCATCGACGGTATGGAGGAGGCGCTGGAGGGATTCAGAGCCCGCCGCGAAACCGGTCGTCTCGAGGTGTGCAGCATTCAGGAATTTCACCGCCATTTGAACAACAAATTCAACCTGTAAACACTTGAATCACGCGCCGGACGGATGAAATGGAAAAATCCGTCCGGCGCGAATTTATTTTAAATTAAGCTGAAGACTGAGCCGCGCAGTTTCGGGCCGCGCGTATTAAGGCCGTTCCACCGGGAGCGGTGCAAACGCTATTCCTGCGATCCCCGACGGTAGAGCTCCGGCGGATACATCGGCTTTTCCAATGCTTCGACGGTGGCGGCGGAAAGTTTGCCGGCGGCCGCGTATTCCCGTCCGGCCAGCCGCACCAGCTCAAGGTAGGGCCGGGTCACCTCATCGGTGCCGGGAAGCCCCAGCAGCGGCGACTCGACGCAGAAAAACATCTGCGCCCGATCGGTGAACATCCGGCGGAATTGAAAACGCAGACCTTCGCAGTTGTTCTGCGTTTCAGGGAAGCCGCAGCCGCAGATGAGCAGTGTCGCGGGGAAATGTTCAACGGTGGTTTTATGGTGGGTGTGCCCTTCGCTGTCAATATACATCGCCGGGCTGTTGAGCGGCAGAAGTCTGTCCATCAACGCTTTGCAGTTTGACGGCAGGCCGTAGCAGTAAAGCGGCGTTGACCAGATGACCAGATCGGCCTGCAGGTATTTTGCGAAGATTGCGTCCATGTCGTCATGCTGCACGCAGCGGCCGGGGGTTTTGTGCCAGCAGTGAAAACAGCCCCGGCACGGATTGATTTTCGATTTGATGGTGTCGATGTACTCGGCGTTTTCGCCCATGCCGTCCAAAAACGCCCGCGTCACATGAAGTGTGTCGCTCCCGACGCTTTTCGGCGAACCGTTGATGACCAGTATTTTCATTTTTACATCTCCGTTCCGATCGGATAAAATATTATATATTATAATGTAACTGCTCTTATTGGCCAATTCAAGTGGACAACGGGGCGATGTCCGGAAGCCGACTGCGGCGCGACGGTCGCAACTCGGCTGAATGCGTTTTTATCGGATCATCCCATGTTCATTACAGCCGTCGCATGGCTTGTTATTGTATAATACTTGTTTTTTTATTTAAAATTGATTAAATAATTATTGAATTATATTATTTTTATGAATAAATTAATATATATGATGGAGTATACATACAATGGCATTGTGCGCTGCGGATTCGGATTTGAAAATCCGAATCATGCCGCGGCGTTTTTGGCGGCGCTGATACCGTTGTGCTTTGTGCTGCTTCATCGTTTCCGGCACAACGCGGTTATGCGTTTCGGCTGCATGGCGGTGACGGCGGCGTTGATTGTGATGTGCGCACTGACGTTTTCACGCGGAGGAATCATCGTCGTCGGGCTTGAATTGGTCTTGCTGGTCATTCCATCGCGCAATTGGCGTTATGGGGCGCTGGGGGTCGGCTTTCTTTTTGCCGCGGTGGTTGCGGTCGGAGCGCTGTGGCGTTTTCGTCTTGACGCATCGGCGGTCAACCGTCTGGATATTGTCTGGGCCGGATGCCGGCTTTTTGCCGCCAATCCGGACGGCGTTGGTCACGGGATGTCCGGAGTGATTGCGTCCTCGGCCATGCTGCCGGAAAAAATGAACTGCCGCACGCTGGTCAACAGCCATTTGACGCTGCTTTGCGAATATGGCTGGTGTGTCGGTATGCTTTGGTTCGGAGCCGTTTTCTATGCGCTTCAGGCAAAAAAATATTATGAGGTCAAGGTTGCGTTGACCGGGCTGATCTTGTCTGCCGCACTGTCCAGCATTTTTGATTTCGGCGTTCTGTTTTCCGGCGGTGGCGATCCGGTTCGAACCGAGGTGGAATATGCTATGACGGCGCTGTTGACCGGGTTGTGGTTCGTTCTGCTGATATTTTTGACGATAGGCGATTTCAGCCGGCGGCGGTTCGCGATTTCAGTCGGCGGCGCATTGATCCTGACGGCGGCGTTGTTTGGTATCGGAAGTTTGGGCAATGCGCCGAAGATCGAGCATCGACAGCTGCTGATCGCCGACGGCGCACCGGACACAATGACGCTTTATGACGGCGGATTTTCACTGCGCCAGGCCGTGGACAATACGATAATGGAGAACGGCGGCTGGGTGTCGCTTTCTCCGACGGTGGTTCCGCAGTCCGATTGGCCATCCGCAAAGCGGTTGATCCTGTTGGGCGGTGCGGTGGAGTTTGCCGTCCTTTTTCCCGAGTGCGAGCTGACTTTAATCAATCCTCCGCGGCATACCGTTATTCCTGCGCGGACAACCAGAATAATTTTATCGAAACGGAATCCGCAGCTTGAAAAACAGGCGCGCGATATGGGAATTACGGTTGTCCGTCGTCCTATTTGAGCGCGCGCCGCAGTATCCGGTAATAATCGGCGTTGAACGTCGCTCCCGGACTGCCGACATATGACACCGCCTTATTGGTTGTCGTCTTGTATCCCGGAGCATTGGTTATCACTTCGGTTTGAGGAAAAAGACTTAGGAAATCCGGATCTACGGCTGGCGGATTAAGAAACGTGATCCGTTGAATCCGGGACTTTTCTTCAGCCGGAATATCCTTCAGCGCGGTTTTGAGCGCATTGAATGATAATCCGCCTAGAATAATGTGAATCGCCTTTCCGTGATATTTTTCGTTGCCTATTATCTGCTGAATGGTTTCAGCTGTTTCGCTTTGATACTCATCGAAGTTATTGGCAAGCAGACGACTCAATGCAAGACGGCCGTTTTCCGCGAAAAAATATAAATTGTCAAGCAGCCAGACCTCCTTCCGCCACGAATGATCGTACAAATGCAACCGAGGTGTTTTTTCACTGGCAAACCGCTGGTCGGCGAGTTGGGTTATGCGTTTCTGATGCGTAATTACCGTTCCGACACCGGCAAATGGCAGCCCCCCCGATCCC
>JAEWSS010000224.1 GCA_023459755.1 Verrucomicrobiota bacterium
GTTCATCCATATGAAAATAGCCGGAAGCGGCGAAAATACCGTGATGGCCGCCGGCGATCTGTTCAAACGCGAACTCGGCCTTGATCTGCCGATTGCGGAGGGCGTGGTCAGCTGCGTGATCGCAAAACTGGACGGCCGGATCAGAGCAGTCGGCACCGGTCACGCGAAACTCGGCAGCGAGAACAGTCTGTTCATCATCCCGGCCGCGCCGAAGTGGAAATACATCTCGGCGGAAATATTCGGAAAAAGCGCGGCGATTGAGATCGAACGCTGTTTTTACGAGGATCTTGAGTTCAGCAACCTTCGGCTCGAACGCGACATGGATGAGCCGGAATGGCATTTTTCCGCCACCGCCACGGTTCCGCTGGACTCGGTGGCCGGAACAAAGCTGCCGGCCGATACCAAAATAACCGGCGCGGAAGTGGTCGGCAACTGGACCGGATACGGCATAAACTTTTCCGCGACCGACGGCAGTTTCAGTTATTCCAACACCGTGGAGCTGAAATCACCGGAGACGGAGGACGGAACCCCCGGAGCGCCGCGGCCGATAAAAACCGTCAAGCTCGAACTTTTGTCCCAAAACAGCAGATAGCAGATAAAGGAACTACTTCAGCATGAATGATGAAACACATAAAAAACTGCCGGTGGCGGCGATTGTCGGACGGCCGAACGTGGGCAAATCGTCGCTTTTCAACGCGATAATCGGTTCCCGCCTCAGCATCGTACATGAAATGCCGGGCGTCACCCGCGACCGGGTGATCGCGCCCGCCTCGCACCGCGGCCGGGATTTTGAGCTGGTGGACACCGGCGGACTCGGCATGCGCTTCGGCGAAACCAGAAACCTCGACATGTGGGACGAACGGATCGCCGGACAGGTCGAGTCCGCGCTCCAGGACGCCGATGTGCTGATCTTCGTCACCAACGTTCAGGCCGGGCTGCTGCCGCTGGACGAGGAAGTCGCCCAAAAACTGCGCGCCTGCAACCTCCCGGTGATCGTGGTGGCGAACAAGGCGGATAATCCGGAGCTGGCAAAGTCGGCGCTGGAAATGACCGTCATGGGCTTCGGCGACGCTTCGCCGGTGTCCTGCCTGCATCGCGCCGGGATCGGCGACCTGCTGGACCGCGTGGTGGCCGCCCTCCCCGCACCGGCATCGGTCGAAAAAACGGAGGACGAAAGTGACGGAGTCGAAGCCGACGGCGAAAAAGAAGCTGACAACGCTCCGGTAAAAATCGCGGTGATCGGCCGGCCGAACGTGGGCAAATCGTCGCTGGTCAACGCGCTGCTGGGCGAAGAGCGGGTCATGGTATCCGAAATTGCCGGAACCACCCGCGACGCCATCGACTCCGACTTTCAAATAAAATACCGCGACGGCATCCGTCCCGCCGTACTGATCGACACCGCCGGACTGCGCAAAAAAGGCAAAGTCCACGACGCGGTGGAAATGTTCAGCGTCATGCGGGCGCAGAGCGCCATCAGCCGCGCCGATCTGATCGTCTTCGTGACCGAAGCGAGCATCGACGGCGTGACCGCGCAGGACCGCCGAATTGCCGGCATGATCGAAGATTCCGGCAAAGCGTGCGTGATCGCGGTCAACAAGATCGACCTCTGTCCGGATCAACCGGCAAAAGAGCTGGTCAAGCAAATACGTTTTTCGCTTCCGAATATGAATTATGCTCCGCTGGTGACGCTCAGCGCGTCAAAACGCCGCAATCTCGGCCAGCTGCTGGATCAGATTGCGCAGGTCATGGAACAGCTGAAAGTCCGGATTCCCACCAGCGTGGTCAATCAGGTTCTGGCCGACGCGTTTGAACGCACCACTCCGCCGGTGGTCGGCAACGCGCCGCTGAAGTTCTATTACGCCAGTCAGGTCGGAACCGCGCCGCCGCGCTTTCTGCTGTTCGTCAACGACAAAAAATATTGCGCCGACCATTACATCGGATATCTGGTCAACGCGGTGCGGCAGGCGTTCGACTTCACCGGACTGCCGATCGTGCTTGAACTGCGTTCGCGGCCGAAAAAAGTGGCCAGCGTTCACACTCCGGCGCGCACGCCAGGCGGGAAACGCCCGGCCAAACCCGGACGCAAACCGGGCAGAAAACCCGGAATATCCGGTCGTCCGGCAGTCAAGTCCGGCCGGAAGGGCGCCGCCGGAAAGCAGACCGGCGGCGGACGTGGAAAATCCGGAGGAAAACGCTGACATTAACTTGCAAAAACTTTTTTTGGATATATATTTACTGTCTGTATTCTGTAAATGTTGATTATTTTTGAAATATACATAACTCAAGGAGAGTAAAAATGGCAGTTCCGAAACGCAAAACCTCGAAGATGAAAAAGCGCCAGCGCAAGGCCGCCAACCGCTATGAAGGCGTTCAGGCCACGTTCTGCACCAACTGTGACGCGCCGGTGGCACCGCATCGCGTCTGCAAAGCCTGCGGCACCTACAAAGGCAAACAGGTCATCACCGTAGAATAACGGCAAAGCGCTCCACCCATGATCAGAATTGCTGTCGACGCAATGGGCGGGGATTATGCGCCTGGTGTCTGCATTGAAGGTGCGGCTCAGGCGCTTTATGATTTTCCCCAGATCCATCTTGTGCTGGTAGGTCATGCTGAAAAGCTGGCCTACTATATGGAGCGTTACGGCATCGCCGGTCATAAACGGGTCAGCGTCCATCACGCCGAAAGCGTGGTGGAAATGTGGGAACCGTCAACCACCTCGCTGCGCGGCAAACGCGATTCGTCAATCAGCGAATGCGCAAGACTGCTTAAGGCAAAAGAGGTGGACGCCATGGCCAGCCCCGGACACACCGGCGCGATCGTAGCGGCGACAAAAGTGCTGGTACGGTCGCTTCCCGGTATTGACCGTCCGGCGCTCGGCGCCTCGCTGCCGCGGGCCAACGGCCGTTTTATGCTGGTTGACGCCGGAGCAAACACCAACTGCACCGCCAGAAATTTGGTGGAATTTGCGCTGATGGGTGAGGTATATACCTCTTTTCTGTATAAAATGTCCCGGCCGCGTATCGGGCTGCTCAGCGTCGGCGGCGAGGACATCAAGGGAAACGAACTTACGAAAAGTGTTTTCAAGGCGTTGTCCGAAATGCCGATAAACTTTGTCGGCAACGTTGAGGGAGACTCGGCTTTCGAAGACGCCGCCGACGTGGTGATCACCGACGGTTTTTGCGGCAACGTCATGCTGAAGACCAGCGAAGGGCTGGCAAAGCTCGTCATGCATTGGATGAAACTGGCGTTCACCAGAAATCCGATGCGGGTTACCGGAGCGATGCTGGCGAAAAACGCATTTAAAGATTTGAAAAGTTACGGCGACTCCAGCGAGATCGGCGGCGCTCCGCTCCTGGGGATCAACGGCATCTGCATCATCGGCCACGGGTCAAGCAACCCGCGGGCGGTGCGCAACGCCATCAGACTTGCAGCCGAATGTCACGAATTCGGCATTAATGAAAAAATCACGCAGCGGATCAAGGAGTGCGAGGACATATTGTCAACGCTTCACTGATCCGCGGCTCGTCATCAGGAGATTGACCTTAAAATGGGCATTCGCATCATATCGACCGGACGCTGCCTTCCAGACCGGGTGTTGACCAACGCCGACCTTGAGAAAATGGTTGAAACATCCGACGAATGGATCAGGACCCGCACCGGAATCGAAGAACGGCACATCGCGGATGCCGACCAGTCCACCAGCGACCTCTGTTTTGCCGCCGCCAGCAATGCGCTTGAGAGCGCCGGCATTGATCCAATGGAGATCGGCGGTTTGATCGTCGGCACCATCACACCGGACTACGCGCATCTGCCCAGCACCGCCTGTCTGCTTCAGCAGCGGCTCGGCTGCAAAAACGCATTCTGCTTCGACCTGTCGGCCGCCTGTTCCGGCCTGATTTATTCGCTGGTCACCGCAAATTCAATGATGCAGACCATGCCGGAAATCAAATACATGCTGGTTTTCGGCGCGGAAAAACTCTCCAGCATTGTCAATTGGGACGACCGGAACACCTGCGTGCTCTTCGGTGACGGCGCCTCGGCCGTTCTGCTGGGGCGAACCGACGACGATAAAAATTCCATTCTCGCATTCGACATCGGCGCCGACGGCGCCTACGCCGGATCGCTGATCACCGAGGCCGGCGGAACCCGGATGCCGCTTACCGCCGAAAATCACGATAAACAATTCGTGTTCATGAACGGCCGCGAAATATTCAAACTCGCCGTCAATGCGATGGTTGACAGCTCGCTGCGCACGCTCAAAAAAGCCGGTGTGACCGCGGCCGACCTCAAAATCCTGATTCCCCACCAGGCCAACATGCGAATTATCAACGCGGTTTCCGAACGGCTCGGCATCGACGACTCAAAAGTTTACCGCAACGTAAACCGTTACGGCAACACCTCGGCGGCCAGCATCGGACTGTGTCTCGACGAAATCGTCCGCTCCAATGTTCTTCAGCGCGGCGACAAGATTATGCTCGACGCTTTCGGCGGCGGTCTCACCTGGGGCTCAATTTTAATTGAATGGTAGTTGAAATTTAGTAATCATTATGATATATTAGGGGTGTAAACCCAAGAAAGGAACGCCCGAAATGAGCAAGATAAACGCGGAACATGTTTTCACCTCCGAATCGGTTTCGGAAGGACATCCGGACAAGGTGTGCGACCAGATATCCGACGCCATCCTTGACGCCTGTCTTGCCGGCGATCCGGACAGCCGTGTCGCCTGCGAAACGCTCGCCACCACCGATCTGATCGTGATCTCCGGAGAAATAACCACCAAGAGCAAAATCAACTGGCAGGACGTTGCGCTCAAAGTGATCTCGGACATCGGTTATACCGACAAGGAACTCGGATTCAGCGCCGAAAACTGCAAAGTCATGGTTTGCGTACACCGTCAATCGCCCGACATTTCGCAGGGTGTGACGGCGGCCGGAGCGCACGAACAGGGCGCCGGCGACCAGGGAATGATGTTCGGTTTTGCCTCCAACGAAACGCCGGAAATGATGCCGGCGCCGATTCTCTATGCGCATCGCATCGTGCAGGAGCTGGCCAGACTGCGTAAAAGCGATCCGGTAAAATACCGTTTTCTGCGGCCGGACGCCAAGAGTCAGGTTTCCATCCATTACAAGGACGGCAAGCCGCTGCATGTCGAGACCGTGGTGGTCTCGCATCAGCACAGTGAGGACATGAAACTTGAGGTGCTTGAGCAAATTGTGCGCGAAACGGTCAAGAAAGTCATTCCGGCCGAGCTGCTCAACGACGAAATAAAATACTATGTCAACCCGACCGGCAAATTTGTGATCGGCGGACCGCACGGCGACACCGGACTGACCGGACGCAAGATCATTGTTGACACCTACGGCGGCGTCGGGTCGCACGGCGGCGGCGCATTCTCCGGCAAAGACCCGTCCAAGGTTGACCGGTCGGCCGCCTATATGTGCCGTTACATTGCCAAAAATATCGTGGCGGCACAGCTTGCCGACAAATGCGAGGTTCAGGTCGCCTACGCCATCGGCGTGGCCGATCCGCTGAGCATCAACGTTGACACCTACTCCACCGGAAAACTCAAGAGCGACGCATTGCTGGAAAAAGTGGTCAGAACCGTTTTTGACATGCGTCCGGCAGCCATTGTTGAGCTGTTGCAGCTCAAGCACCCGGCGGCCAACGGATGGAGCTATCAGGAAACCGCCAGCTACGGACATTTCGGCCGGAACAAGTTCCCGTGGGAACGCGTTGACCGTGTCGAAGAACTTAAAAAAGCCGCCGCGCCGTTCATGAAATGAACGAAAACGGAGTAAAGGTTGTCGGCGTCGGGTCGCCGATCGTCGATCTGCTGCTCAAGGTGTCGGAAGACGACCTGCGGCGGATCGGCGTTGAAAAAGGCGCCCGAACGCTGGTGACGCCGGAACGGCAGGACGAAATCATTGAAATGCTGGGCGAAACTCCGGCGATGTCGCAGGGAGGTTCGGTCGGCAACGTTCTGTTCACGCTGGGCAGACTGGGCGTTGCGCCGGCGATGTGCGGAATGGTCGGGCTGGACATGTACGGCCAGTTCTACGTTCAGGAGTTCTGCAAATACGGCGGCAGCCTTGAAATGTTCGACTACACCGATCGGCGGCCGAATGCGCGCTGTCTGTCGCTGATAACGCCGGACGCCGAGCGAACCATGCTCACATCGCTTGCGGCGGCGGAGATGATTCCGGATAAAAAAGACTTTGACGGGTTCGACTGGATACTGCTTGAAGGCTACCTTTTCGCCACGCCGGATATCGACCGGATATTGGAGGCGGCATACAAGTCCGGAGCAAAGCTGTGTCTGGACCTCAACGATAGCTTTATAG
>JAEWSS010000225.1 GCA_023459755.1 Verrucomicrobiota bacterium
CATTTTATGAACGCAATGGACAACCTGAAAATCATGCTGGCCGACTTGGCGGCGCAGGCCGAGGGCGCCGCGTCGAAGGCGGTCAAGGCGGTGGAGAGCTGCGACTGCGACCTGGCCGCCGGCGTGATCGTCAATGATTCCGAAATCGACGCCGCGGAAATCCGCATCGAGGAGGAGTGTTTGAAAATTCTGGCGCTTTACCAGCCGGTCGCCGGCGATCTGCGTTCGGTGGTGACCATTCTCAAGGTCAACGGCGAGATCGAGCGGGTCGGCGATCTTGCGGTGAATATCGCCGAGCGGGTGGCCGACATGGCGCTTTACCGGAATCGGATCGTTGAAAATTTCGATTTTCATGATATGGTAATCAAGGCGTGCGAGATGCTGCGGCTGGCGCTGGACGCTTTCACTTACGGCAACGCCGAGCTGGCGGCCGGGGTGATAAAGATGGACGACGCTTTGGACGAACTGCACCGGTCGGGTTACGGTCGGGTAAAAACAATGATTCTTGCCCATCCGGACGCGGCGCAGTATTATCTGGACTGTCTGACGGTGTCGCGCTGCCTGGAGCGCATCGGCGACGCGGCCACCAATATTTGCGAGGATGTCATATATCTGGAAAGCGGACGGATTGTCCGTCACTGTCACGGGAGTTTCGGTGAAAATGGCAAATGAACGAATTCTGATTGTTGAGGATGAGCCGGAGATTCGGGAGCTGATCCGGGTCACGCTGACCGGCGCCGGATTCCACACCTTTTTCGAGGCCGGAGACGGCGAAACCGCGCTGCGTCTGGCGGCGGAACGGCAGATCGACCTCATTCTGCTGGACTTGATGCTGCCGGGAATCGACGGGTTGTCGGTGTGCCGTCGTCTCAAGGAAAACGCCGTCACCCGCGGAATCCCGGTCATCATGCTGACTGCGAAAAGCGAGGAGGCCGACATCGTGATCGGGCTTGAGCTGGGCGCCGCCGACTATGTCACTAAACCGTTCAGCTGCAAGGTGCTGGCCGCCCGGGTGCGCGCTCAACTGCGTCTGGCGGCCGACGTCGCCTCCGAGGTCGAGATCCGGCGCGACGGAATTGTGCTGAATCGCGAGCTTCACCGCGTAACGCTGGATGGAACCGAACTTGACCTTACCGCCGGAGAATTCGAGCTGCTGGCGCTGTTTGTCGCCCATCCCGGCCGGGTCTACACCCGCGGGCAGATTATCGCCAGACTGCGCGGCGACGATTATCCGGTCACCGAGCGCTCGATCGATGTTCAGATCGTCAATCTTCGCCGCAAGCTGGGCGAGTGGGGCGTGAACATTGAAACCGTGCGCGGCGTCGGATACCGGATGAAAGCCGCCGGGGTCGTTTTATGAAAAGCCGCGACCGGATATTGTTCGCCGCACCGCTGGCCGCCGGACTGCTGATCGTGCTTTTGGCGCTGATTCTTTATCGGCATATTTCCGGATTTGAGGCGGCGCGAATGACCGAGGCGCGGCGCAATCTTGAACTGTCGGCGGAGTTGGCCGCCGGGGTTGTCCGTCCATTGCTGGAGGCTGGAAAAATCGGCGAAGCGGCAGCGTTCTGCAGTACATTCGACCGGGCGTCATCAATGCGTTTCAGTCTGATCGACGATACCGGCCGGGTGCTCGGAGACTCCGGTAAAAAAGCGGAACTGCTGGCCAATCATTTGAGCCGGTCGGAGGTTAGTATTGCATTTTCCGGGCGCGCCGGAGAGTCGGAGCGGTTCAGCGAAAGTTTGAACCGCAGGATGATTTACTATGCGCTTCCGGTGCGGACCGCCGCCGGAAACTTCGTTCTGCGCTGCGCGGTGGACACGGCCAAGGTGCAGGAACTTGTTGATTCGGCACGGCTGAACGTTCTGCTGGGGTTGTTGTCCGGCGGCGTGCTGGTGCTGATTTTTTCGGTATATTTGTTCTCCGGGGTGCGTCGTCCGCTGCTGGCGCTTCAGAACAGCGCGGCCCAGATTGCCGCCGGACGGCTTGATTTTCATATCGAGATACCGCGGAGCGGACTGCTGCGCGAACTGGCGGTCTGTGTTTCCGAGATGGCCGAGCAGCTGAAAAAGCGGCTGGCCGAGGTAACCGCCGAACGCAATGAAAAGTTGACGGTGTTCAATTCCATGAGCGAGGCGGTGATGACGTTTTCGCCCGACGGCCGCGCCGCGGCCTCCAATCAGGCGGCGGCGGCGATGTTCGGCATGTCCGCTCCCGACGCGCAATTCGACCTCGCGCGCTGCGGCATTCCGGAACTGCTGGCTCAGGCGCGCCGCACCATGCTTACCGGCGAACCGTTCGAACGGGAATTCGAGCGCGGCGGCGACGGGCGCACCCTTTTTGTCAAAGGCCGTCTGCTTAATTCCGGCGGCCGCAATTTGCTGCTGCTGACGATCACCGATCTTACCGGACTGCGCAAACTGGAATCGTTCCGCAGTGATTTTGTCGCCAACGTTTCCCACGAAATCCGTACGCCTTTGACCTGTATAATGGGCGCGGCGGAAACCCTGGCCGATTCCGATATTTCACCGGAGATGAGCGCCAGAATGCTGGAAATTCTGACCAATCAGGCAAAACGGCTGAACGATCTGGTACAGGATATTCTCAGTCTGGCGGCATTGGAGCGGCGTCAGCGCGATCCGGCCGGCGATTTTGCCGAAGTTGATTTGTCGTCGGTGCTGGTCAACGCGGCGAATCTATGTCTGCGGCGGGCGGCCGACTTGGGGGTCGAATTGAAAACAACCGTGCTTGAGCCGTTGAAAGTCAACGGCGACGCCAGACTGCTTGAGCAGGCGGTGACAAACCTGATCGGCAACGCATTGAAATACAGCGGATCAGCCGGAATTGAACTTTCACTTCGGCGCAGCGGCGAATGTGCGGTGATCGCGGTGCGCGACTTCGGTTGCGGCATTCCACCCGAACACCGCGACCGGATATTCGAGCGCTTCTACCGGGTGCATAAGGAACGCAGTCGCGAACTCGGCGGAACCGGTCTCGGGCTGGCGATCGTTAAACACGTCGCCCAGCTGCAC
>JAEWSS010000226.1 GCA_023459755.1 Verrucomicrobiota bacterium
CATCAGCACCCGGTGCAGGTAATCGCCGGACTGCTCAGTCTGCTCTGCGGCGAAGATCTCAATCCGGACAATTATCCCGACCTCGCCGCCACTGCGCCGCGCGGCCGCGCCATCGCTCCCGGAAAACGCAAGCGGCTGTTTGTCGGACTCGGAAAGATTGACAAAAAAGGCGCCAAGGCCATTCTTGACGTTATTTATGAAAAGTCCGGCATCGGCTGTCAGAAGCTCGGCAAAGTGGACTGCTACGACCGCTTCAGTTTTGTGGACGCCGCCCCGGAGGACGCCGAAAAAATCCTTTATGCGTTCCGTGACCAGACCCGCAACGGCAAGCCCATGGTAACTCTGGCCAGAGACAAAGACGCTCAGGGCGGACGGGAAGACGACGAAAGTCAACCCGACGCCGCGCCGGTCTTCGCAAAACGCACCGACGGCAATCGCGGCTGGAAAAAAGATGAATACGATGAACGGCCGCGCCGCAGAAGCGCCGCACCGAAGTCGGACGACGCCAAGCCTGCCGCACTGGAGGCAAAAACCGCGAAACCCGTGAAAGCCGTGAAAGCCGAAAAAAGCTCACCCGACGCCGCGCCGAACGCCGCGCCGAATGCCGTCGAAGGCGCCGAAGCCCCCAAACTGAACCGCCGCCAGCGGCGTGCGCTCATGTTTGCGGACAAAAAAAATACCTACGGCATAAAATAAGTCGTAAATAATAAAAAGAAAATCCGCGTCCGGTTCACCGTCGGGTGAAAGAACGCGGATTTTTTATCACTAAATACCACATGAAGCTTTTTAAGCTCGAACGTTCCCAAAGATTACAACTTTAAAACTTTGTTGCGCGGTAAAACTGCAATTTCCGGCGAGGAAATCAAACATCCATTCCCCCGTTTTCCCACCAGCAGGGCCGCATGAATGATGCGGCGTCATATTTTTCCCATTCCCTTGAGATACAGCATATTTACCAATATGCCGTTACTCTGCCACCATCTTTTAGAAATCGCCCATTCATCGGGATATGCGCCCCACCCCCAGGGAATATTCCACGCTCCATCTTCTGATTGTGTTCTAACGATAAACTCACATTCATATTCAGCAATTTCTTTGTTCTCAGCATAAAAAATGCTGTCTTTACTGTGAAAAAATTGTGACGGTTTGCAAACATACGATGTTTCCCATTCAGCGGTATCTTGAGTGATTGCAAGTGGAATTAATTCATGCAGTCGTTTCTCTAATGAGGATATATCAATAATATCGGCGGCACAGGCTTCTTGACAGTATTCCAATAAACGAATGTAGAGATTGACCGAATGCATGTCGCGGCTTAAGCCCTTTTCTCCAGTGGCAGTAAGGGCTTTTTTGGCAATTTCAACGCCAAGTCCATACAGTGCGCCGCCCTTTTCAGCAAATCGTATGATAAAGCCGGCCAGACAAGCGGTGGGGTTGTAGCTGTCGGCATTATCCTGCTCACATCCCCACCACGGCGCGTGGGGATAGTTGTTATTACTCACAATTTCGTTATACCATAATTCGCCGTCAAAATCTTGTCCACTTTCAAGATATTTCAAAATACCATTGAAAATCGGGTGAGTAGTGTCTGTAAAATCAATTTCACGCAAAATTTCCGTTGCAGTCCAAGTTTGTATAGGAGACGAATTAGGGTTCCAAGCATCCGGTTCCAATGCGTGTCCAAAACCACCGTCATCATTTTGATAGTGTGCAAGCGCATCAAGTACCGCGTCTTTGCTGCCATTTTCAAAATGATATTGCCAGCGCGCTAAATCAACGGGTCGGGCGTTACGGTAAATAAACGCCCTCGCTCTTTCAAACGTATTCGCCATTTCGACTCTCCAAACACATAAAATTCTTCCTGTTCGATATAGTTTCCCTTGAAGAGGATGTACTATCCCCCTGTTTTTCATCTCAGGGAAATCTCCGCCTCCCGTCGAACCGGAAAAACGGCGGACCGGAAACCGGAAGGCCGGTCAGCCGACGCGGGTGCGGCTCAACAGCGAATGCAAGCCGACGCCGCCGGTGAACAGCGCAGTCGGAATATACGCCCACCCCAACAGAATCAGCAGTCCGGTATAACGGCAGGCCAGCGGAAAACCGGCGCGTCCGCCCTGATCGTCGATCAGGTCAAGATGAAGCAGCGTCATGCCGAAAGTCTTGCCCGAGCCACCCAGAGTGGCCAGATAATAACCGATCACCACCAGCGTCCACCAGAACACGACTTTGCCGGTCATGTCCTTCATCTGCTCGTTGACAAAGCAAAGCGCGGTCTGCGTCTGCTCGTTGCGGATCTCCAAATAGGTGTCAAATACCGAAAACTCCTGCTTCTCGTAGAAAAATGAGAAAACACTGCCGTGCGGCGTCGATGACGGAACCTCAACAAAACCGTAGCCGCTCCATTTATACACCCGGCCTTTGTCCCAATTCAACTGAAGCATTCCCAACAGCATCACAAATAATATCAGCGTTATCCACACCAGGTCGAACAACCCGGCCATGATCCGTTTTGCCGGACTCCCATTGCGCCACGCCCCCGGTCCGCCGCCGACGATCTTCCGTATTTTCTGCGCACCGCTGGGAACATATGCCGTATCTTCGTTTTTCTTCGCCGCGGAAACCGGGCGTTCCGCCGCGCCGCCGTACACCCGTTTCAGCGCCGATTTCAACGCCTCGTGCGACGCCGCCGGAGAAAAATTGGCGATAATGACATTGCGCACCTGAGTTGTCGGCGCAATCCGGCGCTGTTCGATCAATTTTATCATATCGTCAAGCTCGACCGGAGCCGACTCTCCGCCGTCGCCGGTTTTATAAATAAAGTTCATTGTCACCCTCCTTATGATAATCGTAATATATCTCAGTGCTTGACTTTTTGCAAATTACGATGTCTATTATTATATAATTCGCAATTGCAAGGAGAAAAAATCATGAGCGTAAAAGAACTTTCAGCGGCGGAATTCGCCGATGCGGTCAAAACCGGTACGGTGCTGGTCGATTTCTGGGCCACCTGGTGCGGACCGTGCAAAATGATGCTGCCGGTTTTCGATCAGGTCGCGGCCGAAGTCGGAGACTCGGTAAAAATGTACAAATTCAATATTGAAGAATCATCAGAAATCGCTGCGGAGCATGGAGTTTCGATGGTCCCAACCTTTATTCTTTTCAAGGATGGAGAGAAAAAAGCATCGCTTACCGGGCCGCAAAGCAAAGTAAAACTGCTTGATTTTGCAAAAAAAGCCTGATTGCCGACGATTGAATCCAAGCCCCGCGTAATGCGGGGTTTTTTGTTGTCCGCACACAACGTTTTTGTCCGCACGCAACATTTTTTACGCACGCAACATTAAGCCCGCTGCCAAACGACTGCGACCGGGTTGCGACCGCAAAAGCCTGAAATGAACCCGATTTTTCGCGGTCGGCTTAAATGGAAAATTTATCAGAAATCAAAAAAAGTCCCGGCGCCGTTGAACTGAAGTTCGCCCAAAACCTGTCCGAGTTCCGCGACAACATGCAGGAAGACAGCGGCGCCGTTGAACTGAAGTTCGCCCAAAACGCTCCGGGACTTTTTCGACATGTTGAAGCCGACTCAAAGATTATACTTGACCGCAAGTTTCTTCAGCGCCGCCACCTGTTTGTCGGAAAGAACCTTCCCGTTGCCGAACTGTTCGGCCAGCGACTTGAAGAACGCCTGGTCGTCATAGACCCGACGCCCCTGCTTGACCGGTTCCGCCCATTCCTTTACACCGCCAAGTTTTTCCAACAACGCCGCCACTTCGGAGGAATTGCCGCCGACCGCGGCTTCGGCAGCCGGAGTCTCATGGATGCCAAGTTCGGCGCTCAGCTTATCAAAACCGGGAATGCCGGAACGGTATTTCACCGCCAGTTTCTTCAACACGTCAAGCTGTTTTTCGGACAACGTGCGCCCCGCCTCGCCCTGCTCGCGCAGCGACAGAAAGAACTTGCGGTCGTCAAACGACCGGCCGCGACGAGTCACCGCCGGTTCCCATTTCACGTCGTCAAACGCGGCGAATATCGTTTTGTAGCGCTCGGGATCGCCGGAAACCGACGATTTTTCCGAACGGCGTTTAAGTTCATCCTGCTTGGCCTTGGCCGCGTCAAGAAGTTCGGTCGCGCCGAGTTTCTCCGCGGTGGTGTCCAGCTCCGGCAGCTGTTCCGCATACTTTGCGGCCAGTTCCATAAGCGAAACGTACTGCTTCTGGGAGAGCCGGTGGTTGGACTCGTACTTCTGGGCGATCGACTCGAAGAACTTGCCGTCGTCATAAACCCGGCGGCCGACCTTTACCGGTTCGGCCCACTTCACTCCGCGCAGCAGATTGAGCATCAGCTCAGAAGTTTCGCCTTCAACCGCGCCGGCGGCCTTGGCATTGTCCAACCACGGCGTAAACTGATCGTAGAATCCGTGGAGCATCTTCGTCCACTTGATCTTGCCTGCCTCGATTTCATCAAGCTCCTTCTCCATCTTGCGGGTGAACGCCACCTGAAACAGCTCGGGCAAAGCCTCGACCAGCAGATCGTTGACCTGACAGCCGAGTTCGGACGGAACCAGCGAATTTTTTTCGCGCACCACATAGTCGCGCGCCTGAATCGTCTTGAGAATCGTGGCGTAGGTTGAAGGTCTGCCGATGCCGTTTTCCTCCAACTCCTTAATCAGCGTGGCTTCGGAAAAACGCGGCGGCGGTTCGGTGAACTTCTGCTCCGGCTCCACCGCCGAAAGCGGACACACCGCTCCCTTCGAAAGTGCCGCAAGTATCTTCATATAGTCGGCGTTCTCCTCGTCGCGTCCCTTGTCCGGGAACACGGCGGTAAATCCGGCGAAGACCGTCTGCTGGGCGTTGGCGCGCAGCGAGTATTCGCGCCCGTCGGCGGCCATTTTCTTCACGTCCACCGCCAGAAGCTTCATCTTGGCCGGCGACATCTGGCTGGCGACAAAGCGGTTCCAGATCAGCGTATACAGTTTGAGCTGGGCGGAGTCAAGCACCCCGGACAAACTGTCGGGAGTGCGGTTGACATCGGTCGGCCGGATCGCCTCGTGCGCCTCCTGCGCCAGCGCCTTGCTCTTATAAACATTCGGCTTGGCCGGACTGTATTCCGCACCGTAAGTCGCCACAATATAGTCATGTGCGGCAGTCTGCGCCTCTTTTGCGATATTTACCGAGTCGGTTCGCATATAGGTGATGAGACCGACCGCCTCGCCCTTGCCCAGGTCCACGCCTTCGTACAGCTGCTGGGCGTAGCGCATGGTGGCCGACGCCGAAAAATGCAGCTGACTGTTCGCAAACTGCTGCATGGTGCTGGTGGTAAACGGCGGCTGCGCCGAACGCTGACGGCGCGACTCCACAATATCGGCCACCACAAAATCTCCGGCACCGGAAAGTCCGGCGGCGGCGGCTTCGGCGACAACCTGATTATTCAGTTCGCAGTCCGCCCCGTCGATCTTCAACAGTTTTGCGGTGAATTCCGCCTTGCCGGGATTTAACAATTTGACCGTGATATTCCAGTATTCCTGCGGCACGAAAGCCGTGATCTGCCGTTCGCGCTCCACCACCAGACGCAGCGCCACGCTCTGCACCCGCCCGGCGCTGATGCCGCGGGCAATCCGCGACCACAACAGCGGACTGACCTGATAACCGACGATCCGGTCCAAAACCCGCCGCGCCTGCTGTGCGTCCACCAGCGCCATATTAATGGTTCCGCTGTTGGACAAAGCCCGCTCGATCGCCTGCCGGGTGATTTCGTGGAAGGTCACCCGTTTAAATTCGCCCTTGAAATCGTCCTTAAGCAGTTCGGAGAGGTGCCACGCGATCGCCTCTCCCTCGCGGTCCGGGTCGGGCGCCAGATAGACTTCGCCGGCCTTCTTGACTGCGCTCTTCAGCTCCGACACTACTTTGCGACTGCGCACGTTGTCGGTATACATCGGCGCGAAGTCGTGTTGAATGTCCACTCCGAACGAGCGTTCCGGCAGATCGCGGACGTGCCCCATCGACGCCATGATTTTATAATCGTTGCCAAGCATTCGCGAAATGGTGTGCGCCTTGGTCGGCGATTCCACTATCAGAAGTTTTTTACTCACGTTTTTTTCCCGTATATGTGATATTAAAAAAAATTCATGCAATTAGCATTAAATTGCCCTGTCTTGCCCGTTCTGTCAAATTCAAACTGTCAAAAAAGACAAAAATAGTGTTGAGACCGTTGAATTGCCGGCGCAATCGTATTATATTACAGCGAGAATAAAACACCGGAGAAGAGAAATGAAAAGATTTTTTGCATTTGCCGCGCTGCTGACCGCCGTGCTGACCATGACCGCCGGATGCTCCAGTCTGATCGAGCCGGAACGGCTCCCCTGCGATATAACCGTGGAACAACTCCAGCAGAAAATGAACGACGCCATGGACCCGAAGGGCAACTATCGCAACGCCAAAAGCTACGCCCAGCGCGTCATCGTCAATCTTTCCACCTGGTACGGCGACACCAACCTCAAAATGGAGGTGTTTTTCATGAAGCCGAACATATTCCGCTTCGACTACTTCATGGACAACAAACTGTTCACCACCATGATCTACAACGGCACCGAAGCGTTCACCATCGACTACAACAAAAAAGAGATCACCCGGATGAACCATGACCAGTTCACCATGATCTCACGCTTCGTCTCCCTCGGCCAGCCGGACACCACCTACACCTCGCTGTTCCCGAAAATCGAGCTCAACGAATGCCTTATCAAGGGAAAACCATACTACTGGATGCGCTGTTATTTCAACGCCGACGGCTCCGGCAATCCCTATGACGTGTTCGTGAGCAAGGACGATTACCTGACCCGCCGCATCCAGTTTTACACCAAAGCCACCGGCGACTACACCGCCATAATCAACACCTACACCCGCGAAGACGATGTTGTTCAGCCCGACACTTTCACCAGCGAACAGGACGGCTACAGCCAGAATTTCGACCTGATCCGCTACAAACTCGATCCGCCGCTGACCGAAAAAGATTTCGCCCTGCCAAACTATCCGATCAAAGACGCGGAATAATGGCCGGCAAAATGAAAATATACATTTTCGCCGATCTTGAAGGAATCTGCGGCATAGCCGGATCGGAATACATTAACGGCCGCTTCGCCGCCGCCGGTTCGAACCTGATGGTCGAAGACATCAACACGGTGATCGACGCCTGCTTCGATTCAGGCGTGTCCGGAGTCATTGTGCGCGACGGTCACGGCTCGGGGTTCAATTTCCCGGTGTCGGCGTTGAATCCGCGGGCTGAACTCGTTCAGGGCGCCACCGGATCGGTTCGTTTTCTCGGCATCGAGGACGCCGACGCCATGATCCTGCTCGGTTATCACGCGATGGCCGGCACTCCGGGCGCAATTCTTTCGCACACCTACAGCAGCACCACCATCGCCTCGCTCTCGCTGAACGGCGAAACGATCGGCGAGGCCGGTCTGGACGCCCGCATCGCCGGCGAATACAACGTACCGGTCATCATGATCTCCGGTGACGACAAAACCTGCCTGGAAGCTGAAAAATGGGTCCCGCAGGCGCTCCGCTGTCAGGTGAAGACCGGATGCTCCAGACAGTCCGGTCACATGCCGCCGCTGCGCGAGGCGCGCGCCGCTTTGCGCGACTGCGTCCGCAAGGCGGTCTGTCTGTTCCGCGCCGGAAAAATACCGCCGATCAAACCGGAATATCCGATTACGCTGCGCTGGGAGGTGATTCCACCCGCAAAATCGCCGGAGTCCGGCTTCCGGGTAATCTCCGAAACCGTTTTTGAACGCACCGGAAACAATCTCGAAAAAGTCTTTCTGGGCTGAGCCGCAGACACAACACCGCTGCCCCCATTGCCGAGTTAACCTAAAAAAACCGACAAAAAAGCACCGTTATTCCCATTGTTGAGTTGACCGCCAAAAGGTTTGACCACAACCTTCAGTGTACAATCCGCATGGAATACGGCGCTCTTTTATCGCCAGCCCGACTGCCGCAAAAATGCGCCCGGCCGGACGTGCTGAAACCCGTTTCTAAAGCATTCCCTTGGTGGAGGGAATCTCTCCGGCAATCCGCGGATCGATCTGCGTAGCCTCGTCCAGCGCCCGGGCAAATCCTTTGAAGACCGCCTCGAACAGGTGATGCACTTCGGAGGACGCCAGCATCCGGATATGAAGGTTCATCCCGGACTTCACCGCCAGCGCCTGAAAAAATTCGTGAAACAGTTGAACGTCGATGTCCTTGACCATCACCGCCGGCGGATTTACGTCATAAACCAGAAACGGCCGGCCGGACAGATCGAGCGCGGTCATTACCAGCGTCTCATCCATCGGAAGAATCATGCTGCCGTAACGCCGGATGCCGCGCTTGTCACCCACGCATTTGGCGATCGCCTCGCCCAGCACCAGACCGAGGTCCTCCATGGTGTGATGATAATCGACATCGACATCGCCCTTGACCGTGCAGTCCAGATCGAACAGTCCATGCCGGGCGAACAGTTCCAGCATGTGGCTCATGAATTTTACCGGACAATCGATCCGGCTTTTGCCGCTTCCGTCAATATTGAGCGACAGCCTGATCTGCGTTTCCCGGGTGTTTCTCTCAATTTCGGCAGTTCTCATTTTACGGCCTCCGACTTCTGTTTTTTATTTATAAATATAATCATTTTTTGCGCAATGTCAATTCCGTCAACCGCCGCCGACATAATGCCGCCGGCCATTCCGGCGCCCTCGCCGCACGGGAAAAATCCCGCCGCCGACCCCATGCCGTCCATCCCGCGCACAAATCGCACCGGACTGGAAATATACGACTCCACCCCCACAAAACGTCCGGCTGAAATAAAGCCGCCGAACTTCCGGTCAAACAACTTCAGCGCCTCGCGGATCGAATTTGTCGCCTCGCGCGGCAGCAGCGCGGAGATGTCCGCCGCCCGCAGTCCGAGCCGGGCGCTGCTCCGCGCCCCGGGAGACAACTTAGTTTCGCCGCGCAGAAATCCGGCCGCGTCCTGCGCCGGAAAAGTATAGTCGCCGCCGCCGGCGTCAAAAGTTTTTTTCCCGAGTTCATCCAGAAAGTCGAACGCCGCATCCCCGTCTGGAAACTTCAGCTTCCGCGGCGTCACCACCAGCGTGGCGTTGGCAAATTCACCGCCGCGCGCATAGTTGCTCATCCCGTTGCTGGAGAGTTCGCCCTCAAACGCCGAAGCTGGAATAATTTCCCCGCCGGGACACATGCAGAACGTCGAAACGCCCGGTCTCGCCTCCGTCGGCGGCATCACCATGTTGTATTCGGCCGCCCCCAGCGTCTCCGGACGCTCGCAGCGGTACTGCCGGCGATCCACCATGTGCTGCGGATGCTCAATCCGACTGCCGACCTGAAACCCCTTCAACTCATAATCGAATTTTCCGATCAGCTTCCGCACCAGCCGGCGTCCGCCGAGCCCGCAGGCAAACAGCACCGCCGGACTCTCAAGGAGTTCGCCGCCAGCCAGCCGGACGCCGCGGCAGTTTCCATCCTTGACGATGATGTCGTCCACCTCGGCGCCGAACCGGAATTCGCCGCCCAGCGCAATGATCTTTTCCCGCAGCGCCGCCACGATACCGGGCAGACGGTCGCTGCCGAGATGGGGACGCTTGAGGTAAAGCACGTCCGGCATGGCGCCGCCTTCAACGAACATCCGCAGCACCCACGCCGCCCGTTCGTCGCGGTTGCGGGTGTAAAGTTTGCCGTCCGAAAAAGTTC
>JAEWSS010000227.1 GCA_023459755.1 Verrucomicrobiota bacterium
CCCGTATTTCCGGCTGATCGGAAAGGACCGGTGTCTGACCGTGGCGGTTGGCTGGGGCGGAAGCTGGACGGCCGACTTTGAATTCACCGGGCGCGCCGTCAAATTCACCGCCGGTCAGCGCGGCGTAAAATGCTTCCTCAAACCGGGCGAGACCTTCCGCACACCGCGCATCACCGTGATGACCACCGCCAGCGAGGAAGAAAGCGTAATACTCTGGCGCAGATGGTTCCGCAAATACATTCTGCCGAAGGAGGAGGACGGTTCGCCGCTGCGTCCACGCCTGGTCGGAGACGGAGGCGGGAACGGTCCGCTGTATATCAATGAAACTTCGCAATCGCTGTTGAACTGCCTGCGTTGCGGACGCGAAGCCGGATTCCGGTTCGACGCATGGTGGATCGACGCCGGATGGTATACCACGCGAAAAGAAAAAGAACTCGGCATTGCCCCGGACGACGTCTGGTATGTCGCGGGCAAATGGACGCCGGACCCGGAGCGGTTCCCTCATAAATTGCGCCCGCTGGCCGATGCTTTGGCCGAAACCGGAACCGAACTGACACTCTGGTACGAGCCGGAACGGGTTCATGTACTCTCTCCGCAATACTCGGATTCAAAGTCCATGCTGGCGCCGGTTACGCTGGGGGATTCCGGCCGCTACGACCTGTCGCGCCCCGAGGTGCTCGAATATCTTGAGCAGACCATTGCCGCGTCGCTGCGCGACAATGGCGTCTCGATCTACCGTCAGGATTCCAACGGACCGGCGCCCGGCAGCTTCTGGGATGCCGCCGATCTTGCGCAGGGCGACAACCGCAGCGGCGTGACCGAGAATATGCACATACAAAACATGTACAAAATGTGGGATTACATCCGCGAAAATTCAAACGTCAAATGGATTGACGTCTGCGCGTCCGGCGGTCGGCGCAACGATCTGGAAACCCTGCGCCACCATGCGGTTCCGCTTCATTACAGCGACACCGGATATTTCTCGTTCATCGACAAACAGCGCGCCCATCATATGCTGCGCGAATGGTTCATATACTATAAAAATATTTACCAGCACGACTGCACCAACGGCAAACCCGATCCATATAAGACGGTGATCGACCTGGCGCCGTTCACTACGCTGGCAATCACCGAAACATGGCCGACGGAATGGAGCGCCGAACACAAATATGTTGACGACTGGAACATAACCAGACCCTTCCTTGTCGCCGGTGACTACTATCTGCTGAGCGGAGAAAATTTCTCCGCCGCCGGCTGGACGGTTTCCCAGTTTTCCGCCGCCGACGGCTCCGGCGGAGTTGTCACCGCGGTGCGCAATCCGGAAAATGCCGAAAAGGTTTTTCGCGTCAGGCCGCGGATGCTCAGCCCCAATGCCGATTACATTGTCCGCAATCTGGAAAACGGCACTTCATGCCGCGCCTCCGGGCGGGATTTGATGGTCGATGGATTCGATCTGCCTTTGAACGCCGGCGGCGGTGCAATCGTTGAATTCAAAACCGCCGAACGTCAGTGATGATACCCTGAACCATTGAGAATCGAGCCTGCGCGGTAAAGCTGTTCCAGCAGGATAAGACGGGCAAATTCGTGGGTAAACGTCATTTTCGACAACGAAAAAAGTGCGGTGGCTTCGCGTTTGATCTCCGGAGCCAGTCCGTATGGGCCGCCGATAATCAGCGTAATCCGGCGGTCGGCCGCGCCGAGCATGGCGGCGAATCCGGCGGAAGTGGCCTCCTGCCCCTCCTCCCCCATCGCCAAAACCATTTCACGCGCGGCATCAAAATTTTTCCGAATCCGCACCGCCTCGTCTTCCGGAGTTGAGTCCTTCAACTCAACCACCTCGACTTTGGCATATGCGTTCAGGCGTTTCAGGTATTCGGCGCATTTTTCGGCCAGCGCCCGATCCTTCATCCGTCCCACCACGATCAGCTTCAACAGCAGCGTCTTCATTGAATAACGCCTCCGCCGACCAGCATGTCGCCGTCGTAAAACACCGCCGCCTGCCCGGGAGACACCGCGCGCAGCGGCTCGTCCAGCCGTACCGCCGCCCGATCTGCGGACAGTCGCGTCACCGTTCCCGGCGCCGCCGGAGTGCGATAGCGTATCTGAACCATGCAGCGTTCCGGGAGTTCGCCCTGCAGATTGAGATCATTTACCTCGAAGGCGTCCCGGCCCAGCAATGCTTCATCGGTAACCAAATCAACCCGTCCGGTCGCACCGTCGATATGGGCGACATAGGCCGGAACGCCAAGCGCCACATTGAGCTTTTTTCGCTGACCGATAGTGAAACGGTGAACTCCGGAATGGCGACCAACCACTCGATCGTTCCATCTAAATTCGCCCTCCGGCATTTCAACGCCGAACAAACGCCGGAGTGTTTCGGCGAAACATTCGCCGTCGGCCGAAAAACAGGCGTCCTGGCTTTCCTTCTTTTCGGCGGCCAGCTTCAATCCCAGCGCCGCCGCATATTTTTTAACCTCGGACTTGTCCATTTCACCAACCGGAAAACGCAGAAATCCCAACTGCGCGGGAGTGAGTCCATACAAAAAATAACTTTGATCCTTGCCGCGGTCAATACCGCGCAGCAGCCGTCCGTTCACCAGTCTGGCATAATGGCCGGTGGCCAGCGCCGCCGCGTCATGCTCCACGGCGAATTTTATCAGTTCGCCGAACTTGATGCGCGGATTGCAGAGACAACATGGATTGGGGGTGCGGCCGGCCGCATATTCGTTCCAGGCCGGACGCAGTACCCGGTCTTCAAATTCCGGGTAGCGGTCCAAATAAAAATGACGGATATTCAAGGCGGAAACCACCTGTTCAATTGCGTCGGTATCGGCTTTGACACCGCAGGTCTGCCGCTCGGAAAACGCCGGATCGGGATGCCGCATCCGCAGCGTTACGCCGATGACGTCATATCCCTGATCGACCAGCAATGCGGCCGCCGCACTTGAATCGACACCGCCGGAAAGCGCCACGGCAATTTTGGTCCGCCCCATACGGATAGTCACTCCTGACAGGCCAGCCAGCCTTCACGACCGGGGAACGGTTTCGGAACCACTTTGCCTTCCGGCGCCGTCGGTCCGAACTCCGCGGCAATCGAACGCAGCGGCACGACCTCCCAGCCCTCTTGAGTGCAACGCTGGAGAAAGCGATCGAACATCGCGGCGCATTTGCCGCCCTCGGCTTCGGCGTGGATCGTCAGGATATTGGGACGTTCCTCGCTGAGCAATGCGAACATGCGGTCGTTATAATTTTCATCGGTCACGCCGTCGCGTCCGAGCGCCTCGTCATAGGTCGGCAGTGTCACCGGAATCTGAAGCTGGGCAAGCCGCACTCCGTCAACCACCGGATAAAACGGACAAACGCCGCGACAGTCCGAATTATAGGAAAAATTGTATTTGGCCTTGGCCTTGAGCACCGTGTCGGTGCAGCGCCAGCCGGGAACCGCGCTGGTCGCCGGTTCAAAACCGACGATCCGACTAAGCGTTCGATACCCGTCTTCCAGCTCCCGCGCCACCCGCTCCGGTTTCCAGAAACTGATCTTAGCCTGTGCGGAATAATGATCGTAGGAATGAAGTCCGATCTCGTGCCCCAGCTTTGCCGTCTCGCGCATCACCGCGCCGAGATGTTTGCCGATGCCCGGCCCCGGCCACATTGGTCCCATCAATATAATGTCATAGCCATAAAGTCCGCCGGCATTGGTACGCAGCATCTTCCAAAGAAAACTCGGCCGCAGCAGACGCCACAGGTGACGCCCCATATTGTCCGGCCCGACCGAAAAATAATAGGTCCCTTTGATCCCATATCTGCCCAGTATTTCATTCAGCGCCGGCACGCCGTGTTTGGTGCCGCGAAAGGTGTCCACATCAATGCGCAGGCCGATCTTTTTCATTTTTTGATTCCCACGTAATATTTTTCACAAAATTCTTTAACCTCAAAATCGTCCGCATCAGGACGAACCCGGCAACTGATGACCGCCTCGCCCAGCCGCACCTCGTCGAACGAATTCACCACTTCGGTTTCCCGTCCAAGATAAAAACAGGCCGCGCCGGACACGCTTTCACGCGGAGAAAGCAGCACCACCTTGTCGCCGGAGTCGGCGGCATATTCAAACATCGGACGGAACGACTCGCCCTCCGCCTTGTACGCCAAAGCGATTCCCGCCACGTTGGGATAAATCAATGCGAATATCAGAGCCAGATAAACCAGCAGTTTTTCCTCGCACCGCGGCTTGGCCAACCGCCAGACGCCCAGCATCAGCAGCAGCGACACCACCGCCGCCCAGTAACGGGAAACGCCGTCCAGCCCGAGATGAATCCCCACCGCGATAAACACCACCGGGGTAATGATCCCCAGCGCAAAAACCGTATAAAAACTGATTTTGATAATGAGGTCGTCCACCCGCTCGGAAAACTTGATGATCTTGCCTTCGACAAACATTCCGAACATCGTTCCCACCAGTATCGCCGCCGGAGCCGCCAGCGGCAGTAAATATACCTGACGCTTTGCGCTCGACAATGTCAGCAGCAGAAGCGGCACCAGCAGTATCGCCAGACTGTAAAGCGAATTGACCGAATGCTTTTTCACCACCCTGCGGAAGTGAAACACCAGCGCCACCAGCAGAAAAACCAGCCACGGCTGAAAAAGTCCGGGCAGCTTCAGCAGATAATAATAAAAAGGCTCGGAATGATCCGGATGCGCTCCGCCGAATCTTCCAAAATTATTATAAACGAACATCGTCTTTACCGCTTCAATGCCGTGCTCGTCATACAGATTCCATGCGTACGCGGCCGGAACAACCAGCGCCAGCAGCACCGCACCGAACAACATGACATAGCGCTCCGGTTTGAACCGCCGCTGAATCAGGTCGTCCGCCACCATGAAAACGCCAATGCCGGACAGCGGATACATCAGTCCGGCCAGATTTTTTGTCATTATTCCGCCGGACAACCCGACCACCAGCACCACAAATGACAGTACCCGGCGCTTCTTCTGTTCTTTTACGCCCCACGAATAAAATCCGCACCACGCCATAATACAGAACATCGCCAGCAGCGAATCGACCATTGCCGTCACCGCATTGCCGAAATACTGAGCGCTCGATCCCAGAATCAAACCGGATAAAAACCCGGTCAGCGGCGAATATTTCATTGAGCGCACCAGGAAATAAACCAGACACGCTCCGAATGCCGACGCCAGCGCCGCCGGCAGCTTGGCCGCCAGAGCACTGAAGCCGAGATAATGAAAAGATATGCACTGAAGCTGATAGAACAGCGGCGGATACTCAAGGAACTTCACGCCGTTCAATCGCGGCATGAAAAAGTCGCCGCTCTCATACATCATCCGGGAAATGCCGGACACCCGCGTTTCATCTCCGCCGGTCAGGTCCAAAAACACCAGATTGCCGAGGAACATAACCGCCAGCACCGTCAACAGCAGTACAATATACCGCCATTCCTGGTATCCCGCGGTAGCCTCGGCAATCCGCCGGTAGCTTCCGGTGAATGTTGAGTCTTTTTTCAGCAGACCATTAGTCATTTTCCGTGCCGAATTCGCCGGACTCGATCGCCTGTTTCAGGAAGAAGTCAAGCGTTGTGACCGTGGATTCCTCAAGCGTCATTTTCGGCTCCCACTTCAAAATCTTCCGGGCATTCTCAATGCTCGGCTTGCGGTGCTGAACGTCCTGATATCCCTTGCCGTAGAACGCTCCGGACTCGACCACCAGATACCCGGCGAACGGCGGGAACTTCTTGCGCAGCGGATGCTGTTCAAATTTCTCGACCAGAATCTCAGCCATTCGTTTGACCGACGCTTCGTTGTCGGGATTGCCGATGTTGATGATCTTGCCGTCGCAGCAGCCGTTTTCGTTCTCAATAATCCGGTAGAGCGCCTCCACCGCTTCCGACACGTCCACAAAACAACGCTTCTGCTCGCCGCCGTCGATCAGCTGGATCGGCGACCCCTGAACCAGATTAAGAATCATCTGAGTGATGGCGCGCGAACTGCCGATGCGGGCGCTCATCAGACTGTCCAGACGCGGCCCGATCCAGTTGAACGGACGGAACAGCGTGAACTTGAGCCCGGCCTTGGCGCCGTACGCCCAGATCACCCGGTCCATCATCTGCTTGCTGCAGGAATAAATCCAGCGCTGCATGCGGATCGGCCCGGTGATGAGGTTGGAATTTTCCTCGTCGAATTTATCATCGGTGCACATGCCGTAAACTTCGCTGGTGGACGGGAACAGAATGCGCTTGTTGTGCTTCACGCAGTAACGCACAATCTTCAGATTTTCTTCAAAGTCCAGCTGGAACACGCGCAGCGGATTCCGGGTGTATTCAATCGGCGTGGCCACGGCAACCAGCGGCAGCACAATGTCGCACTTGCGAACATGGTATTCGATCCACTCGGCATTGATGGAAACATCGCCTTCAAAGAAGTGGAAGTCGGGATTGGACAGCAGATGGGTCACATAGTTCGAGCGCAAATCCATGCCGTAGACTTCATATTTACCGCTTGCCAGCAGACGATCGGAAATATGGCTGCCGATAAATCCGTTGACACCGAGAATAAGCACGCTCTTGCGGCGTTTCTTTTCGCGTTCGGTGCGCAGATTACCGGTGAATACCATATTTTTCACAATGCGTCCGTCGGACGCAAACTGCGATCCGGAGGCAAACACTCCGCTCTCCCACTGTGCGGCGGTTACTTTGACCGCGCCCTCGCCGCAGGCAATCACCAGCGGATCGGCTGAGACGATGGTTCCGGGAGCGGCGGAAACGGCGGCGTCAACCACCTCGCAACTCCAGATGAACGCCTTGCGGTCGCCCATGAACGTGAATGCGCCCGGATAGGGACGGGTCACGGCGCGAACCAGATTGCGGACGGCGACGGCCGGTTTGTTCCAGTCGATCTCGCCGTCGGCCGGCTTGCGCCCGCCGAAGTAGGCGGCCTGCGCCTTGTCCTGCGGAATGCGCGGCGCCTTGCCGGTTTTCAGCAGCGGCAGCATTTTTCCGAGCAGAACCGCCGCGGACTTCACCGCCTTGCCGAACACGTCGCGGATATCGTCCGAATCGGCAATTTCAAACTTCTCCTGACCGACAATATCACCGGCGTCCGGCTTGACGGTCATATAATGCATGGTTACGCCGGCTTCCTTTTCGCCGTTGATCAGGGCCCAGTTGAGCGGAACCCGGCCGCGGTACTTCGGCAGCAGCGACCCGTGCAGATTGATCGCGCCCAGCGGAGCGCATTCAAGAATCTCGCCGCCGAGCATTTCACGGAAATAGAAAGAGAAAATCATGTCGGGTTTCATCGCCTTGATGCGTTCAACCCACACCGGATGATTTACGCTCTCGGGTGCGAACACTGGAATTCCCTTGGAGCAGGCCAGTTCGGCAACCGAGTCAAACCAGATGTTTTCAGCCGGATTGTCCTTGTGCGTGAAGATGGCGCTGATGGTGTAGCCGTTGGCCAAAAGAGCCTTGACTCCTTCGCAGCCGATGTTGTGATAGGCAAATACGACACAATTCATTTCTTATATTCCCTTCTATTGCAATATAAAATTCAATCGCTATAATATAGCATGACTTATTTTTTTTGCCACCAAAATAGAATAACCTGTTGCTTTTTTGTAAAAGAGATATAGATTGTAAGGCTGAAAAACAAAGGAAATGTTTTTATGAATAAGTTTTTTCAGAAAAATCTGAAAACAGCCGAACGGCTGGCCGAGTTCAGAATTGTTCCGGTGCTGGTTTTGAACAGCGTGGAGGAAGGCCTGAAATGGGGCGGACTGCTGAGTTCTAACGGTCTTGCAGTTGCGGAGATAACCTTCCGCACCAAGGCGGCTCCGGAGATCATCCGGGCGCTGACCTCGGAGTTCCCGGACTTGTACGTCGGAGCCGGAACGGTGCTGAATCCGGCCGACCTCAAGCTGGCAAAAGATGCCGGAGCCGCGTTTGCCGTGGCGC
>JAEWSS010000228.1 GCA_023459755.1 Verrucomicrobiota bacterium
CACCGAACCGTGCCGGAGGCGGAATTCGCCCAAAATGCGCAACAGTTCGGCGCCACAAACTCCGACATAAATAAATTCCCAGCTCTTTGAATCGGCCGGCAACTGACAACGGTGGGCTTCGGGACGCATCAGCAGCATCGCTTTGCCGGATGATATTCGGCTGATATGTCCGTCAATGCACAGTTCGCCTTCGCCTGCCAGCGTGTATATCCAGATCGCCATTTCCTCCAGGCCGCAGGTCATGCCGTCCATGACGTAACTGTGTGCGGTGACGCATTTGTGACCGCACTGCACCAGCATGCCGCGCAGGGTTTCCCAATTATCGGAAAATGTCAGATCGTTGTATTCCTCCATGGCGTGGTCTTGAAGCGGTGAATATGCATGATCGGGCGGGTGCGCCGGACGCGGCGCAGAAAGAACACTTCCTGAAGCGGTCGTCTTGATTTCACGGCCGGATGAATTTTTATGCATACGGATCTGATCTTTCATTATTATATAGCTGTACAGCATCGCAGCTCGACGTTTTTTGCCGGTTTTCATGCAACGTTATACTGACTGTCTATATAAAATAAACTAATTACTATTGTCTGTAAATAGTAAAAAAATAGCAAGAATATTAAATTTGTGCTGTTTGCGGCCACATTCATGAAAAAATTATATGACGACAGGAATCCGGCGGAGCGTTAAAAAATTACGGCGCCGCCCGACTCAACGCGCTTTGCCGGAATCCGTCATCCATTTTCGCCGCATGCAGTTGAGAATGGTGACAGCGCTGTCGGCGGCGATGCGATACATGGCCAGTCGTCCGTTCCTGCGACAGGAAAGTACGCCGGCCATGCGAAGTTTGGTCAAGTGCTGCGACACCGCCCCCTGCGCGCCGTTGATCCCGGCAACGATGTCCGACACCGTCGATTCTCCGTTGATATCCAGATATTCCAATATCTGCAATCGCTGCGGATTGCCGAGCAGTTTGATGACTTCGGCCATGGCGGACAAAAAGTCTTCGGACATATACAAATTTTTATCGGCTTTCATTTTTCCATTCTCAATTGACATGTTGCGTCGAAGGGGCGGTTGTTTTGCGGTTCTACTGTGTTTTGATATTTTCTCCGCAGCAGCCGAACGGCGATTTTGGGCATGGTCCGGTTTGAAACGCCTGCCAGGTCAGATAGCCGCCGGAAAGATTGGCGGCGTTGAAACCGTTCTGCTTGAGTATCCGTTCGGCCAGATAGCCGCGCAGACCGACATGACAGCAGACCACAATCAGGCGGGACCGGTCGAGTTCGCCAAGTCGTCCGCGCAGTTCTCCCAGCGGAATGTTGACTGCGCCCGGAATGGCGCCGAGCCGGTTCTCCGCGCCCTGCCGAACATCAAGGATAACGGCGTTTTTCGGGATTGCGTCGGCATGGACCGGCGTGGTGTCGCCGTCCATGATGTTCCGGGCGATCATGCCGAGAAAATTGACCGGGTCTTTGGCCGAGTTGTAGGGCGGCGCATAGGCGAATTCAAGTTCGGCCAGTTCCATGGCGGTTTTGCCGCATGCCATGGCGCAGGCGATGGTGTCGATTCTTTTGGCGATTTTTGACGGGCCGACGATTTGAGCGCCGAGAATTTTTCCGTCCGGCGCAAACATGAATTTTATATGCATTTGCGTTGCGGTCGGATAATATCCGGCGTTGGACGCGGGGTGGGTGTAGATTTTTTGAAAGGCGATGCCGAGCTGTTTCAGCCGCGACTCGTTCAGACCGACCGTGGCCGCCGCGATATTTCCGACCTTGATTACCGATGCTCCGTAAGTGCCGCGGTAACGCGAGTCGCGTCCGGCGATATTGTCGGCCGCGATGCGCGCCTGTTTATTGGCCGGACCGGCCAGCGGGATGGCGGTTCTGACGCCGGACACCGGATCGGTCACCGCCACTGCGTCGCCGGCGGCGAAGATGTCCGGATCGGAGGTTTCCAACCGGTCGTTGACTATAATGTGGCCGCGTTCCGCGAGTTCCAGTCCGGCGGCGCGCGCCAATTCGGAATTGGGCTTCACCCCGACGCTCAAAACTGCGAGGTCGCATTCGATGCTTGAACCGTCCTTGAGCATGGCGGAAAACTTTTCGCCGTTGTTTTGGAAGCCGGAGAACTCGGCGTTCAGCTTAAGCTCAATGCCGAGCGCGGCGATTTCACGATGGAGAAAGGCGGCCATTTCGCAGTCCAGCGTCGGCAGAACATGGCCGGAATGCTGGATCACGGTTACGGCGAGACCGCGTTTTTTCAGGTTTTCGGCCGCTTCCAGTCCGATGAATCCGCCGCCGACCACCACGGCGCGTTTGGCACCGGAGTCAATTGCGGAGATTATGCGGTCCATGTCCGGGATCGTCCACAGGCGGAACACCCGCGGGTCGCCGGCGCCGGGGAAGACGGGTTCAACCGGAGACGATCCGGTGGCCAGAAGCAGACGGTCGTATTCCTCGGTATAAATTTGACCGTCGGCGCGGCGGATGTCCACGGTTTTGGTGTCGCGGTGAATGGCGACAGCCTCGTTTCCGGTTCGGACGTCAACATTGAACCATGAACGGAATTTTGCCTCCGGCATTACCAGTAGATCGCTGCGATCCTCGATTACGCCGCCGATATGATAGGGGAGGCCGCAGTTGGCAAAACTGATGTATTGTCCGCGTTCCAGCAGGATTATTTGAGCGTTTTCGTCCAGTCTCCGCAGTCTTGCGGCGGCTCCGGCTCCGGCGGCCACACCGCCGATGACAATTACTTTCATATTATTTCCCCTCTCCGGCCTGCGCGGCCATATTCAAAAGTTCGTCGGCGCTCTGTACTCCGTTGACACGATGAATTTCCCGGCCTGCGCGGAACACGATCCAGGTGGGAACGCTCTGAACGTTGAAGCGTTCGGTCAGTCCGCGCGCTTCGTCGATATTGACTTTTGCAATTTTTGTTCCAACCGGCAGACGCGGAACCGTTTCCGCGATGATCGGCATCTGCATTTGACAGGGGCCGCACCATGCCGCCCAGAAATCTACCAGCACTACTCCGGTGGCGATCTCGGCGTCAAAGTTTTTTTCGGTCAGTTCCGCAACGCCGGCAATGGGTTCGACCGGCGTTTTGCGCGATTGGATGAATCTCCCGACCGCCCAGATGACGACGATCGCCGCCAGCACCAGATACCAGTAGCGAATAAACGGACAGACTGTACAATTCTCCATCTTACACCTCCTCGTTGTTTCTCCGTCAGAAAACTACTCTGATAAATCGATAAGTCAAGCAAATAAACGCACGCCGACGTTTTTTTTAAGCATTTCGCATCGCCTTTCGCCTTGTCGGTTTTGTCCGCCGCCGCGCCCCCCGTCTTGCCTGCGTCCCGCGCCTTGCCTGCACCTCGTCCGCCGCCGCGCGCCGCGCCTTGCCTTGCGCCTCGTCCGCGCCCCCGTCCCGTTTGTACCGGCGGAGTTTTATATCAACATCACAATATCATGATATTTTTATATTTCAAATTTAAAATGATATTTCTTCCTGATTATCCTCCATCCAGACCACTAC
>JAEWSS010000229.1 GCA_023459755.1 Verrucomicrobiota bacterium
GCTTGGTTCCGCGCGGAAGAACCGGCGCGAGGGAGTCGTCCGTCAGCAGCACGATCATGACGCCGCTCTTGTCCGGGAGTTTCGGCCGATATTCCGAGGTGGCGGCGCCGATCCGCGTTCCGAACCGGGTCATGGATTCATGCAGGTTGTCATACTCCGACAGCTGTTCCAGCGAAAACGTCGGGACCATAATCGGGATATTTTTCGGCTCATAGACTTGACTGGCCGGTTTTGAGGTGATGCTCAAATACTGCTCGCGCCCCGCGTCGTCGATATAGATGCAATTATTGGGCAAATACTTGCGTATAAGATTGAACACGCTCTGCCAGCGCATTTTAGTTATTCCGCTGCCGGCCTTGCGCCACCTTGTAACAGACGCGGCGGAGACACCAATCAGCTCGGCAAAATTCATATAGTCGATTTTGTTTTCAGCAAGATAAGACTCGATTGCGTTTACAATATTGGTATCTACTTTCATTACTTGCGCAGTCCGTTGTTTGGTAATTTTTAGCTGCCGGAATCATAATTTATCGTTATTACCAGGCAATGCAACAGCCGCCGGGTTAAAAAAGTCAGATTTTCCGCCCGGCGTTCAGTGCGAACAGAGAAAGCGGCGGTCGGCATTCCCGAGCGTGCGTGGCGGGTTGCGCATTTTTTACGCACAAATAAAAAATCCAGACGTTACAGTTTTCGTAAACATCTGGAATTGAGCTTGTAAAAATGGTATGCCCGTTGGGATTCGAACCCAAGACCTTCTACTCCGGAGGCAGACGCTCTATCCAGCTGAGCTACGGACACACAATTTGTTGTCATATAATATACATGCATGCGGATGCAAAGTAAAGCCGATTTTTTCCGTTTTTACAATATTTCCCGATTTATCGTCCAATCTCTTGCAAATACCACCCTGAAATGCTATCTTTTTAATCTGAAAAACAGCTCAAGGAAGGACAAAATGTACAAAGTTGCACAATGCTGGGACGACGGAGTCGAAAACGATATCATCGTCGCCGATATCTGCCGCAAATACAACGCCAAAGCCACCTTCAACATCAATCCCGGACTTAACGCGAAATCCATCCGGCTGTCCGGCTGGATATACGATAATTTCGGAGTCAACCGCCTCTCGCTCGACGAAATGCCGGCCGTTTATGATGGCTTTACCGTCGCCTCCCACACCATGACCCATCCGTGGCCGTCCAAACTTTCACGCGAGGAATTCCGCCGCGAAGCCCTTGACGCCAGAAAATATATCGAAGACGTCTGGCAGCGCTCCGCCCCCGGCTTCGCCTGGCCGTACGGCGACGTCACCCCGGAGGGGATCGAAGTCCTGCGCGAAGAAAAATTTGTCTACGGGCGCTCCATCGTCAACGTTCCGCACATTCTCCCCTGCAAAGAGCCGCTCGACGCCGCCAGCAACTGTCATTTTCTGAATCCGGACATCGAAGCCATCCGGCGCGAAGCAGCCGCGTCCGGCGCCTTCTATTTCTGGGGACACAGCTACGAAATGAAGGATGACAAAAAACTGATCGCCAACTATGAGAAGCTGATCCGCACCATTTCCGAAGACCCGGAGGCACAATGGGTCGACGTGTCCGATCTGTTCGCCTGACCGCCCGTCTCCTCAATACCACATCACAATAAAAAGCGGGACGTCAAAACACCACCGTCATGAAAAAGGCTTTTGAAGTCTCAATACTACATCACAATAAAAGCGGGACGAGTTTGACAATTCAAATCCGTCCCGCTTCTTATTTTTCAATTTTTTTCTAAATCAATTCGACCGCATCCTCGGCCGGCGGCGTACCGGTCACGCTGATACGCTGAATCCCGGAGGCTCGTCCGGTCATATAGTCATAAGTCACAATCGCCGCGTCCAGCTGAATGTCCGATTCGACCACCGGCAGACGGTTCGGCATTCCGGTAGTGAACTTCTTCAACACCGCATCCACCTCGCGCCCCAGCACCGAACGCCGGCCGCCGACCATTCCGACATCGGCAATAATCGCGGTTCCGCCCGGAAGCACCTGCTCGTCGGCGGTCTGAATATGGGTGTGAGTACCAAACACCGCGGTCGCCCTGCCCTCCAGAAAGTAGCCCATCGCCCGCTTCTCGCTGGTGGCCTCGGCGTGAAAATCGACGAATATTGTCTTGATCCGCACCGGTATCTCGTTCAACACTGCGGTCACCGCTTCAAACGGATTGCGCGAGCATTCGCGCATAAATACCTGGCCCTGAAGCACGATCACCGCGTAGTCACCGCCGGATGGATTGCGGAAAATCTTCCAGCCGCACCCCGGCTGCACGCCGTGATAGTTGGCCGGACGAACCACATTGTCCAGCTCACGAATCTCGGATTCAAATCCCTTTTGATCCCAGACATGGTCGCCGGCGGTAACCACCTCCACCACTTTCGATATTTCGCGCACGGTCGCGCCGGTCATTCCCGACCCGGCGGCCATATTTTCGGCGTTGGCGATCACCAGTGAAACGTGATGCCGACGCCGCAGCACCGGAACCCATTCCAACAGCGCCCGACGCCCGCCGGAACCGACCACGTCGCCGATAAACATCATATTCATTGGAACCGGCGCTCCGCGACCCGCTGCTGGCGGATCTTCGGTTCTTCAAGATAAAGCCCGTACCAGGCGTCGCCGAGCTGGGCGTTGGAGAACTGCTTGAGTTTGCCGTTGGCGATGCGGTCGCGGTTGGCCAGAAGCACCGGACTGTCGCTCTTTTTTATCGAAGCGTTGAGTGCGTCGAGCGCCGCCTTGGGATCATCCTGTTTAAGTTTGATCCAGGCGTAAAGGCTGTAGATCAGCGCGGCGTCGTCGCCCTTGAGCCGTTTTGACTTTTTGGCGAAAAAGCGGTCGAGCTTGGGATCTTCGAGTTTGAACATCCGGGTCAACTTGATGGCAATGGCCTGAGCGGTCAGCATCATCGAGTTTTTCATCAGCTTGTCAACCTTGTCGAACTCCCGGAGCTGGAAATACATGACCATGCGCATGGTGTCCAGCTGCTTCGAGAGCATCGGACTCCATTTTGTCACCGGATTCAGCTCGTTGAGTTTGACCAGCGAACGCCGAATGGCGGAATACTGTTCATCCTGAAGTTCCTGCTGGATCAATTTGATATTGCCGGACGGCCGACGCTGAAACGCCTCGACCTTGCGGGTCAGCCGCGCCTGCATCTGCGCCATCATATTCTGAATTTCGCCGTTTACCCGGTTGACCTTTTTGCGCACCAGAAACCCGGCCGTCATCTGCAACGCCAGCATCAGCACAACGCCGAAAAAAATCGCCCAGCCGCGCGAAGCCGCCCCGGACAGTTCGAGTGCCGCCTCCAGCCCGACGCCGCAGGCAATAGCCACAATTATCGTAAACATTTATACTTTTCCCTTCCTCCGCCGCTTCAGCGATTCTTCCGCCGCTGCTTTTTGGCCAGCTTGGCGAGTTTTTTGCGTTTTTCCTTGTCCTTGGCCGACACCGCGCCAACGCCGCCCATTCCCGGAAATGCACCCGGCATGGCTCCCGGCATACCGCCGCCGTCCGGCATCATGCCGCCGCCTCCGCCGCCGAACATGCGGGAAAACAGGTTGTTCTTTTTCATCATCTTGCGCATCATGGTGAACTGCTTGACCAGGCCGGAAACCTGTTCGACCGCAACACCGGAACCGCGGGCGATCCGTTTGCGGCGCGAAAAGTCGATGTCGTCGGGATTCTCGCGCTCAAAAGGCGTCATGGACAAAATCATCGCTTCGATCCGGTTCATCTGCCGCTGATCCACCGCCGAAGCGGCCTGCTCCAGCTGACGGCCGCCGGGCAGCATCTTCAGGATGCCCTCCATGCCGCCCAGCTTGGAAAGCTGTTTCATCTGAGCAAGAAAGTCATTGAAGTCGAAAGCGTTGCGCTTCATTTTGTCATGAAGCAGCTTCGCCTCTTTTTCGTCGATCTCGGCGGCGGCACGCTCGACCAGGCTGACCACGTCGCCCATGCCGAGAATGCGTGAAGCCATGCGTTCGGGATGGAACTGTTCGAGGTCGTCGAGTTTTTCGCCGGTACCGATGAATTTAACCGGACAGCCGGTGACTTTGCGGATTGAAAGCGCGGCACCGCCGCGGGCGTCGCCGTCCAGTTTGGTAAGAATGAAGCCGGTCAACCCCAGCGCCCGGTGAAACTCGCCGGCCACCGCCACCGCTTCCTGACCGAGAGCGGCGTCCGCCACCAGCAGAAGTTCGTCGGCCCGCACACTCTGGCGCAGCCGGACAAGTTCCTGAATCATCGGCTGGTCGATCTGAAGCCGGCCGGCGGTATCCAGAATCACCACGTCGAGATGTTCAAATTTGGCGCGGTCGATGGCGGCGGCGGCGATCGCCGGAACGTCGAGATTGCCGCGGTCGCTGTAAACTTCAACGCCCAGCTCGCCGCCGAGAAACTCCAGCTGGTCGATAGCGGCCGGACGGTAAACGTCGCAGGCGGCCAGAAGTACCGACTTTTTGTTTTTCCGGAGCAGTTTTGCGAGTTTCGCCGCGGTGGTGGTTTTGCCGCTGCCGTGCAGACCGACCAGCATTATCACCGTCGGCTTGCCGGAAAGATCCAGTTCGCTGGCTTCCGAACCAAGCAGCTCGGTCAACCGGTCGTTGACGATTTTGACCAGCTGCTGGCCGGGAGTCACACTGCGAAGCACCTCCTGTCCGAGACAGTCGGCACGGACGCCGGAGATGAATTCACGAACCACCTCCAAATTGACGTCGGCGTCCAGCAGGGCCAGCCGGATGTCGCGCATTGCCTCCTCGATATTGCTCTCGGAAAGGCGGGCCTCGCCGCGCAGCCGCTTGAATACGTCGTGCAGTTTATCGCTTAAAGCGTCGAGCATTTATAACCTCAGAACCCAATTTTTTCTTCGAGATAGTCGCGCAGTTCCGGAATGGCGATGCGCTCCTGTTTCATGGAGTCGCGTTCGCGCACGGTCACGGAGTTGTCGGTCTCGGACTCAAAGTCGAAGGTCAGGCAGAACGGCGTGCCGATTTCGTCCTGACGGCGATAGCGTTTTCCGATCGATCCGGTCACGTCGTACTCGCTGCGGAAGTAGCGGTTCAGCTTGTTGTAGAGCGCCTCGGCGTGCGGATTAAGTTTCTTGGAGAGCGGCAGCACCGCGACCTGCACCGGAGCAACCACCGGCGGCAGATGCAGAACCACGCGGACATCCTGATCGATGCCCTCCTTGCAGGTGTCGGCGGTGTCCTCGTCGTACGCCTTGGACAGTATGGCGAGGAACATGCGGTCCAGCCCCACGCTGGTTTCGATCACGGTCGGCGTAAATTTCTGGCCGTTGTCGTGGTCGAAGTACTGGAGGTCGGCGCCGGAGAACTGGCTGTGGCGGGTAAGGTCCCACTGGCCGCGGTGGTGCACGCCCTCGAGTTCGCCCCAGCCGAACGGGAACTTCACTTCGATGTCGATGGCGGCCTTGGCGTAATGGGCGAGTTTTTCGTGAACGTAGATGCGGTAGAAATCGTCACCGAAGCCGAGGCGGTCGGTATAGAATTTGATCCGCTGCGCCTTCCAGTATTCGAACCACTGCATGCTGTCCTCTTCGCGGCAGAAGAACTCCATTTCCATCTGGGTGAACTCGCGTGAACGGAAAGTGAAGTTGCGCGGATTGATCTCGTTGCGGAAAGCCTTGCCGATCTGCGCGATGCCGAACGGGATCTTCTGGCGGGTGGCCACGCGAACCGAGTCATAGTCAACAAAAATCGGCTGGCAGGTCTCGGCGCGGAGATAGGCGACGTGCTCGTCGTCGAACACGGGGCCGACGAAGGTCTTCATCATCAGATTGAATTCGCGCGGCTCGGTAAGGTTTTTGCTGCCGCAGTTGGTGCAGACGGTGGGGTCGGGCATCTGATCGACGCGGAAACGGGACTTGCAGTCCTTGCAGTCGGTCATCAGGTCGGAGAACTGATCGAGGTGGCCGGAGGCCTTCCACACGGTCGGGTGGCAGATGATGGTGGAGTCCAGACCTTCAACGTTGTCGCGGGTCTCGACCATATAGTGCCACCACAATTGTTCGATCGCGCGTTTCATTCGCACGCCGTAGGGACCGTAGTCCCAGAAGCCGTTGATTCCGCCGTATATTTCCGAACTCGGAAAAATAAAGCCGCGTCGTTTGCACAACGAGACCAACTTGCTCATCAAATCCTGATCCTTGACTTCGTCCGCCATGATATATGCCCTTTTTTTTATATAATATTGCAAAGACAATTCAATAATATAGCACGGCTTGCCGACGGTTGCAAGCCGACGGACGCCGCGAAGCGCCCGCCATTGAAGTCGATGTGGATAAAAATCGCAGTTTTACGCGCCGCCGCGCTTGCAGTACGCGGAGAAACGGCGTATTTTATTGCAGATCAAACGGAAGGCGTAACAGATCATGAAGATTGAAAAAAAACGCCGGGTGCGCGTAAAACTCGGCAGAAACTCATACGACATATTTATCGGGCCGCTGTCCGGGGCCGCAAATGCGCTCGACCGCGTCGCCGCCGGACGCGACGTGGCGGTAATAACCGACGCCAACGTGGCGAAAAATGATTTTGTCGAGCCGGTGTGCGAACTCTGCTCCGGCGCCGCGAAGCTCGGCGTGATCACCTTAAAACCGGGCGAAAAGGTCAAGACTTTTGAAGCGGTGGCCGGCATCTGTTCGTTTGCCGCCGCCAACAATTTCGACCGGCATGCGCTGTTTGCGGCGCTGTCCGGCGGCGTCGGCGGCGACCTCTGCGGTTTTGCCGCCGGCATTTACAAGCGCGGCATCGACTTCATTCAGATACCGACCACGCTGCTGGCGATGGTGGACTCCTCGGTCGGCGGCAAAACCGGCTGCGACCTGCCGGAGGGAAAAAATCTGATCGGGCTGTTCAAACAGCCGAAAGCGGTTTTCATCGATCCGGCATTTCTGAGGACACTGCCGGCGAAGGAACGGCGCAACGGCCTGGCGGAAATCATCAAATACGGCGTGATCCGCGACCGCGGGCTGTTCGACCGGCTTTGGGACAACCGGCGCAAACTGTTAAATTTCAATGATATAGATTTTTATACCGAACTGATTTCGGACTGCTGCGCAATCAAGGCCGACGTGGTCGGGCAGGATGAAAAAGAATCCGGAGTGCGCGCCATTCTTAATTTCGGCCACACTTTCGGTCACGCGCTGGAACTGCTCAGCGGCTTCAAAACGGCGCACGGTGCGGCGGTGGCCCGGGGCATGAGCCTGGCGGCCAAACTTGCGGTCAAAACAAACCTGCTGGACAAGGCGGAAAGCGACCGGATAGACGCGCTGCTTGACTTTGTTAAACTGCCGATCGCCGCCCATTCGGGAACCTCACCGGAAGCCATGCTCGAAGCCATGCGCGGAGACAAGAAAAACCAGGGTCAAAAAATAACATTCGTCCTGCCGGAGAAAATAGGCAGGGTCAGAATAGTGAATGACATACCGGAATCCACCGTTCTTGAGTTTCTCAGGGAACAATTATGACCGGACGCGACTGTTGCATATTATTCAACATGATCTCCGGCGTCGGCTTTGTAAAGTTCAACGCCTTGAGCCGATATTTCGACGATCCGGCGGACGCCTTGAACGCCTCGGTGTCGGAGTTGATGCAGGTGCGCGGCATCGGAGAAATACTCGCCCGCGAAATTGCCGGCTGGCGCGACAAATACGACCTTGATGCAGAAAAGGAACGCGCCGCCGCCGGAGGCGCCGCGGTCATAACGCTGGCCGATGCGGATTATCCGGCGGTTCTGCGCCAGATTCCCGATCCGCCGCTCTGCCTTTACGCGGCCGGAACGCTTCCGGACTTTGACGCGAAGGATTTCATCGCAGTTGTCGGCAGCCGGCGGGCCTCCAACTACGGCTGCCGCGTTGCCCGAAGTCTGACCGAGCAGGCGGTTGCCTCCGGCTGGGGAACGGTCAGCGGACTGGCGTTCGGCATTGATTTCTGCGCTCATGACGCCACCGTCAAATCCGGCGGCGTCACCGTGGCGGTGCTCGGCGGCGGTCTCGGACGGATACACCCGCAGGAGCATGTGCCGCTGGCGAAGTCGATAATCGCGTCCGGCGGCGCGGTGGTTTCGGAATATCCGATGCTGTTTCCGGTCAGCCGCAACTCGTTTCCGCGCCGCAACCGGATCATCGCGGCGCTGTCGCGCGGAGTGCTGGTGGCCGAGGCGGCGAAAAAGTCCGGCGGAATCATCACCGCGAATCTTGCAATCGATTACGGCAAGGCGGTGTTCGCCGTTCCCGGCAATATCGACAACCCGATGGCGGAGGGGTGCAATGAACTGCTGAAAAACGGCGCGGCAAAACTCACCACCTCGTTCCGCGACGTGATTGAAGAATTCGACCCCGGCGC
>JAEWSS010000230.1 GCA_023459755.1 Verrucomicrobiota bacterium
CGACGGAGCCGCCCTCAGTACGGACGCCGGAACACCGACGGTGGAGACCGGCCGGTCGGCAACGCCTACCCCGTATCTGTACTGACGCCGCAACATGAAACTGCAAACAGGGAAATGGAGATGAACATAAAAATGAAAAGAACCGGAATCCCGGCGGCAATACTGCTGCTGTCGGCAATGCTGAGCGGCTGTTCACTGGGAGACTACCGCCAAACCCGCTATTACGATCTTCAAACGCCGGAGCCGCTGAATAAAATGGCGGTTCAGGTGGAAATCGGCGCGTTTCAGAACAATACCGCTGTCCGCCAGAGAATGTGCTTCCGGACCGCGTCCGGCGAGATCCTGGTGGACGAATACAATAAATTCGTTCAGCCGCCGGACATGATGATCGGCCGCTATCTGGCAATCGCGTTCGGCAACCAGCCGGAGTCGGCGCCCGGTGCGCCGGTGCTGAAAATACGCGGAACCATTTTCCTGTTCGAGTTTGATGTGGAAAAATCCGAAGCCCGCTGCGGAGTGGAGTATGTCATCGAACTGCGCCGCGCCGACGGTACTGGAAAAATCGTTGGAACCGGCAGCGAAATCTTCCGGGCTCAGTCGCTCAACCGCGAACCCGACGTGGTGGCGCGGGCGTTCAGCCGCTGCAGTTTCCAGCTTGCCGGAGCAGTCTATGCGGCGGCGGAGAAAGCCGCGACGGCGGAACAGCAATAAAAGGAACAGATCGACAAAATGCTTTATCTGCTGTCACTTTTTTCCGATATCGACGGACTCGGCATACTGCGGGTGCTGGACTATATTTCTTTCCGTGCCGCCGCGGCGGCGGTTACCGCCTTTTTCACCGTGATGCTGCTCGGCCCCTATACCGTCCGGCAGTTAAAGCGGTTCCGCGCCACGGCCGCCTGCCGCTACGAGGGGTTGATGCCGGAGGAAATGATCAACCGCGAAAAAGACAAAACGCCGAGCATGGGCGGGCTGCTGATCGTGGGAGCGATCGCAATCGCCACCGTGCTGTGGGCTAAGATGACCAACCCGATCGCGGTGGTTCTGCTGGCCACGCTGCTGAGTTTTTCGGCGCTGGGTTTTGTGGACGACTACGCTAAAGTCGCCAAACAGAAACGTGACGGCATCTCGGCAAAAACCAAACTCTTCGGTCAGTGCCTCACGGTGTTGATCGGGCTGCTTTTTCTCTACGCCATGCCGGAACAGTACGGTGTGCCGCTGACGCAGTTTTATGTTCCGTTCATGAAGGAGCCGTGGTTCTCCTCAAACTTTGTGCTGCTGTTCGACATGGTGGTGGTGATCGGCGCCTCCAACGCGGTGAACCTGACCGACGGAAAGGACGGCTTGTCCTCCGGATGTGTGATCTTCGCCGTCGGCGCCTATGCGGTGATCGCCTATCTGAGCGGCCACGTTGTATTTGCCAAGTACCTGTTCATTCCGCACATTCCGTCGGCCGGCGAAGCGCTGGTTTTTTCGGCGGCAATCGTCGGAAGCTGTGCGGGGTTCCTCTGGTACAACTGCTTTCCGGCCTCCATGTTCATGGGCGACACCGGCAGTCTGGCACTCGGCGGCGCGCTCGGCATGCTGGCGGTCATCGTGCGTCAGGAGCTGCTGCTGGCGATCATCGGCGGTGTTTTTGTAATGGAGGCCGGCAGCGTTATGCTTCAAGTGCCGTATTTCAAGTTGACCCACGGCAAACGACTGTTCCGCTGTACGCCGATACATCACCATTTTGAATACAAGGGATGGAAGGAAACGCAGATTGTGATCCGGTTCTGGATACTGGCCGGAATCTTCGCACTGATCGGACTCGCCACCTTGAAACTTAGGTAATCCGTTCACATCGCGCGCCGGAAAAATCCAGGCGGCGGTGCAACACGTTATACAGGAGAAATTAAATGAAAAAAACAGTTATCGCGCTGCTGGCGGTTGTGCTGTTCAGCGCCTGCCGAAGCGTTCCGCTTCCGGAGGATGAGTTTGCCCCGGAGGACGGGTCGCGAACCGAATCGATCCAGCTGCGGACCGGAGATGTTCTGACCGTCATGCTCAAGGAGAACCAGACCACCGGATACAGCTGGAGCGCGGTCAACAACCACCGGATATCCGCGGTCACGCTCAACCACATCGGCGCGGCGGACAGCCAGCTATGCGGCGCGCCCGGATACTGCGAAGCCAGTATCGCCGCCATGAAGCCCGGAGAAACCACCGTGGTGTTGAATTACTCGCGCCCGTGGGAGGAAAACACCAAGCCTGCGGCCAGCGTCTCATATCACCTGACCGTCACCGACGACAAATAAGTCTTTTCCGACTGAAAAAACAACGAGTCGGACATTTCCCCGCAACGGGACAATGTCCGACTCGTTTTTCATGCCGGAGCCGGGCAACCCCGCCGGCTCCGGCGGATTATTTTACTTCGATTGTTCCAAAGTCAGCGCCACCAGTTCAAACGGGAGCAGACGCCATTCGTTTTCCATGGTGATCGACGCGATCGTCCGCTCCGGATGGGGATTGGTCACCGAGTAACTGCGCAGCCGCTCAACCGCCCCGGGATAAGCCTCGACACCCGGCATCAGGGTGGCGACTCCGGTTAATGGCTGGGCGTCGGCCGGAGCATTGACCACAATCTTCTCCGCGGTTCCGTCGGAATAATTCAGGGTATAGACTCCGACTTTGCCGGAGGGTTCCGACGGAATAAGTTTGGTGACATGAAGAAAATGGAGTTTTTCAGCTCTGGCGTTTATCGGAATAACCACCGTGTCCGGAGAATTTGGCTGAAGCCGGGAACGGAGTTTCACCGTACCGCCGTTGAAACGGTCGAAAAAGACGCCGTCCACAAAGCCGCGCATGAAGACCGTCTCCGCCGGCAGAAGCGACGGATCGGACGACTTGACCTCCGGCAGACGCACCGCGACTCCCGGCGCCGAAGGTAAAGCGCGGTTGCGCAGCCAGACCCGGCGCATGGCATCCTGATAGTCAATGTCGGGATTGTCCGGGTTCCAGGCAAACACTCCGGCGCGAATGTAGGAGGCGATCTGACTGAACTCGCCCTTCATCACATTTTCACGCGGGAAAAATCCCGCCCAAGTTGTCTGCAGCATGCCTTCGCCCCTGCAGTCGCGGACAAAACGGGAAAGTTTTTCCACGTTGCCGGGATCGCGCCACGGACAGCCGATCACCGGAAAACCGTCGCGGCACAATCCGGCCACGTCGCGGTATTCATCCTCGGTCTCGTAGCGCCAGGCGGCCATAACAATGTCCTTCGGCAGTTTTTGCCGCAGTTCGGACAGGTTGTTCGGCGGACCGCCGGCGCCAATGCTGCTCGGCTTGGTCTCGTCGTAGGTGACCAGCATATCCTGCCACATCATCAGACGGACGCCGCGCGCTTTGGCGTGTTCATAATAGACCATCACATCATTATAAAAGATGTCCTGAAGCGTCTGCGCCTTGGTTTCGCTCCGATGCGGATAACGTCCGCTCACCAGCCATTCGTCGTGACCGATGTGAAAATAACGCGGATTGCCAAACGTATCGCAAATTTCGTCGAACAGTTTGAGCATCAGCGGATAGAGCCGCGGATTAGAGGTGAAATACGCGTAGGGATGGCCGGGATCTTCGGCCAGATCAAGATTAACCCCCTTATCGAACAGCCACTCGCAATGACCGAGCGTTGAGATGTGCGGAGACACTTCAATGAAGTTCTCCTCTGCATAGGCGATCAACTCTTTCAACTCGGCCTTGGAGATGCCGTTTTCATTGCGCAGTTCAGGCGTTGTGTCCCAGTGGGCGCGACTGACCTCGATGACCAGATTGTTGATTCTGAACGGCGCATAAACCCGGTCGATCAGCGCCTTGTTGAACTCCAGCGCGTCGGAGGCGGAGTAAAACATCACGCCGCGATAGTCGAATGCCGGGCGCTCAACTATGGTCTGGCAGTCGATCCCGCCGTCTTTCACCAAAAATTTCAGCGACTGGAGCGCGTAAAACGCGCCGCGGCAGGTTCCGGCGGAAATTTTTACACCGTCCGGTTCAACCGCGATACGGAAGGCGTCGCCCCCGTCGGCATTGCCGTCAATCCCGGCAGAAACCGCCGGGACGCACCCGATGTCCTTAAATATCCGGTCGGCGGCGCGTTCAAGCCGTTTGCGATCGGCCTCCGGCACCGCGTCCGCCGCATTCAGCGTAAAGCCGCCCTCCCCGGCCTTGAACAGATAACGCCCCTCGCCGACGGTGCGTTCGGCCGGTTTGAACAGTTCAGGAAACGATACGTCATCCAAATACTTTTCGCCGTACACCGCAGCCACCGGCTCCACCGGCTCACCGGCCGCCGGCGTTGCCGACGGCGTCGAACCGTCCGTTACCAGACGGCAGATCACGCGGATAACATGGTGCACCGGCGTTCCCGGCTCAAGCGGAATGTTGACGCCGAGCCGGATGCCGTAAGTGCGCTCAAACCACGGATTGTTGCGCAGTTCGGTCGCCTTCAGCGGTTCGCCTTCGACCACCTCAATAATAAGTTCACTGTTTTTGTCCGCCGAAAGCAAACGCAGTTTGCGGAATGGCGGAATCCATTCATAACCATGCTCTTTAACTTCATTAAAATCGCCTGAAACGGTGGAACCGTCGGCCAGTTCAGCGGTAAAAGTCGCGCCGACCAACGGGGTGGTCTGGAGCATAAGCGGAGTATATTCTATAAATCCCGGCGCGGCGTCGGCATCCAGCACCCCGGCAAGGTCCATGGTAAGTTCATCGCCGGAAACCGCGGTTGAGAAATTCTGCAGTTTGAACTTTCCCGTTCCGGCGTTGGAGATCACGCGGCGGGTCACGCCGTTTTCCCGGGTCTGTTCGGTGCGGACTCCGCCGGTGTTGCGGTCATAGAAATATTGTTCCGACCAATCGTTGTTCACCGCCACGATCCGCGAAGTCTCGGAGATATTCCAAAGCCGATGCGCTATGTAGAGGCCGGAATCGAGACTCTGCGAAATATAGTAATTATCGCCTCCCTTTTCCTGCGCCCGCCCCATGCCCCCACCACCAGCGCCGACAGCAACGCCGCCAAGAAAAAACCTCGCGTCATGATACCCCCTTTTTGTTGTCTATATTCGTCAACATTCCATGCCGTGAAAACAATGACCGCCGGTGCGTCGGTTTCCGCACCGTCCGATCCGTTCGACTACCGCGCGGCAAGTTTTTCCGCTATCGCCTCCGGCGTCATTCCGTATTCGACGCGCAGTTTCGCAGTCTTGCCGTGCGGCATCACCCGGTCCGGCCAACCGAAAGAGGTCACTCCGCCGCCAAGCTCGGAAGCAACCGCAGCACCAAGACCGCCGGACACCGCATGATCCTCAATCGTCACAATGCGCATGGTCGCCGCCTGACTGCGCAGCAACTCCACATCCAGCGGCTTGACAAAACGTGCGTTGACCACCGTACAACCGCCGCCTAAAAGTTCATTTACCTTCTGCGCCGTCGCCAATTCCGCGCCCAGCGCCCAGATCGCCGTTCCGGAGCCGTGACGCACCACCTGCGCCCGCCCCAGCTCAATCCGGTCCACCGGCGCGGACGGCTCAAACGGCGTCCCGGAACCGCCGCGCGGATAACGAATTACGACCGGACGACGCAATTCGTACGCAAAAAACAACATGCGGCGCAATTCATTTTCCGTGGCCGGCTGCATGATGACCAGATTCGGCAGTTCGCGCAGGAAGCCGAGGTCGTAGATCCCGTTGTGAGTCGGCCCGTCCTCGACCGCGCCGGCGCGGTCAAGCGCGAACACCACCGGCAGATTGTTCAGGCACACGTCGTGAAACACGTTGTCCAGCGCCCGCTGAATGAAGGTTGCGTAAATCGCCACCACCGGACGCAGACCGCCGGTGGCCAACCCGCCGGCAAAAGTCACCGCATGACCTTCGGCGATGCCGACGTCGAACAACCGGTCCGGGTAGGAGTTACGCAGTTCGCTCAATCCGGTCGAATACGCCATGGCCGCCGACACCGCCACCATGTCCGACTCCGCGGCGGCCAGCTCCATCATCGCGCTGCCGAACGCATGGGAAAAATTATTCACCGAAGCCGAAGGCAGCACGCCGGACGCCGCATCGAATTTGCCCACGCCGTGAAACGCCTCCGGGTCCGCCTCGGCCGGCGGATAGCCTTTGCCCTTGCGGGTGATGACGTGAATCAGCACCGGACGCTCGCACGAGTCCTTGACATGATTGAAGGTGCGGATCAGCGTCGGAATGTCGTGACCGTCCAGCGGCCCCAGATAGCGGATGCCGAGCTCCTCGAACACCGCCCCCGGCAGCAGCGCCGACTTGGTGAGACCTTCAAGTTTACGAATTGCCGTCAACAGCCAGTCGTGCCCCGGACAACGATCGACAAAACGCTTGATCCGGTTCTTGACCCCGACATAACGGCTGGCGGTAATCAGCCGGTGCAGATAAGACTGCAACGCCCCCACATTGTGCGAAATCGACATCCGGTTGTCATTCAGAACAATTATCAGTTTTTTACCGCAGCGCACCGCGTTGTTCAGCGCTTCAAACGACAGTCCGCAGTTCAGCGCACCGTCGCCGACCACCGCCACCGCGACTCCCGGCAGATCGGCGGCCGACTTCGCGGCCGCGATACCGAGTGCGCTGGAAATCGACGTTCCGGCATGACCGGCAAAACAGGGGTCGGCCGCTGACTCCGCCGGCGTCTGAAAACCGCAGCAGCCGTCAAATCGCCGCAAAGTACGGAAAAACTCCCGGCGGCCGGTCAGTATTTTGTGGGTATAGGCCTGATGGCTCACGTCCCAGACAATCGCGTCGTTTTCCGGGTCAAAGCAGTAGAGCAGCGCCACTGCAAGCTCAACGGTGCCGAGATTGCTCGACAAATGCCCGCCGTTTTCGGAAACCACATTAAGGATATAATTGCGAATCTCACCGGCCAGCGCCGGAAGTTGTTCGCCGGAAAGCGCCTTGAGATCGGCGACACCATTTATGTTTTCAAGCAGGGAATCCACCAACGCACACTCGCTTAATCGATCCAATTATTTTTAAATTCAAATCCGTCAAAAATCCGGCTGACCGGACTTACTATATCTCGCGGAACGTTCAAAGTCAAATCGGCATCCACGGCTTTTAAGCCAGCATTTTCGCACACCGCATACCGACCAGCGCCGCCGCGATACCCAGAAAATTCTGAAGCGAAAAATTGAGCAAAGCCCGTCCATACATGCCGTTCTGCAGCAACACCGCGCATTCCAAGGCAAAAGTCGAAAACGTGGTGAATGCACCAAGAAAGCCAACCATCGCCAGCGGCATAAACGGCGCGAACCAGTCAAATTTCGTTCCGGCCGCCACCAGCAGCAGGCCGGCGGCAAACGCACCGGCAACATTGACAATCATGGTCGCGGCGGGGAACCCCTCACCGCAAATCGCGGTCAGCCAACGCAATGCAAAAAAACGGCACAGCGTGCCGAACGCGCCGGCCGCCATTACCGCCGCCAGCATTTTTACCGATATTCCGCTCAACTTTCAACCAGGTCTTCCCGCTCGCAAACCCATGACGCCGCACCGGACGCCGGACTTGTAAAGCATAGTTTTGCTAATTAATATAGCATCGGTGAGCTTTTTTTTCCAAACCGGCGGACGCCTCGGTGCCGCATTTCACTGAAAAAGTGCAAACCGATGCCGCGTCAGTCCTGAAAATGCTGCGATCCGTGGAATTTTCCGGCAAGCCGTTAATCCGCCAGACCGTTCCGGCACTCTTCGACGAGTTCGGACAACAGCCGCCGCACCGGAACAATTTCCTTCACTCGATAGGCATTGGCTCCGCAGGTGACCAGCCCGTCGTCAACATTTCCCCGTGCCGCGATGTTCAACGCATTGGCAATACAATACGGCGATTTGCCCGGCACGCATGTCTTCAGGCAGTGATAGGTGCAGCGAAACGGTTTTCGTCCATCCCTCAGCAGGTCTTCGACAAATTTATTACGCAAAACCCGCAGCGGCATTCCAACCGGACTTTTTATTATGACTATATCGGATTCCGTACTTTTTACATACATTTCCTTGAACCGCCGGTCGGCGTCGCATTCATCGGTGCAAACAAAACGCGTCCCCATCTGCACGCCGGAGGCGCCAAGCTTCAAGATTGCCGCGATGTCCGCGCCGGTAAAAACACCGCCGGCGGCAATCACCGGAATGCGGCACCCGTGTTCAAGTTCCACGCCGCGCGTATACGCCGCAACCTCAACAACAATTTCGCCCAGAGAACGCGGATTGCCAAGCTCTTCATATGAAAAACCGAGATGCCCGCCGGCAGCCGTCCCCTCAACGATCACCGCGTCGGGAATGCGCCGGTACTTCTTCCACCACGTCCGGCAGATGATGGACGCCGCCCGGCCCGACGACACCACCGGAACCAGCTTTACCGGCGACGCCCCGACCAGACGCGGCAGATGCAGCGGCAATCCGGCGCCGGAAATAATGACCGCCGCATTTTCATCGACGGCGGCGCGGACAAGCTCGTCATAGTCGCTGAGCGCGTACATTATGTTCACGCCGAACGGCCGATCCGTCAATTCTCTTGTTTTCCGCAGTATTCGCCGCAACCCCTGATACGACCTCTCCGCATAACCCAGCTGCGTATTTTCGCAATGCTGGCTCGCGCCCACCGCGGCCACCACGCCAAGTCCGCCGGCATTCGACACCGCCGCCGCCAGTCCGCACGAGGAGACGTCCACCCCCATGCCCCCCTGAACAATCGGAATGTCAACGGCAATATCTCCGATAAATAATTTAGAAAACAAACTGTTACTTTCCATCAATTCCTCTTTGCGCGATGAGCGCAGGCCGGTTATCGGCTGTTTTTCGAGCAGGTGTTTCAACATAAAAAGGCACGGGATGCATACACCCCGTGCCTCTTAAAAATCACAACCGGCTGTTTTACCAGCGATTGCCACCGCCGAATGAACGACGCGCCGGACGCTCTTCGCGCGGCTTGGCCTCATTGACCTTCAGATTGCGATCGCCGAGCGCCTTGCCGTCAAGCGCGGTCATGGCGGCCTGCGCCTCTTCATTGTTGTTCATTTCAACAAAGCCGAAGCCCTTTGAACGACCGGTGTCGCGATCATTGATAATGGCAACCGAATCAACGGTTCCATAATTGGCAAAAGCGGTTTTGAGTTCGGATTCGGTGGTGGAAAAAGAGAGATTACCCACATACATCTTCATGGTGGATGTCCTTTCGCGGCATTGGCCGCAGTTCTTCAAGCCGGACAAAGAAGTTCGATTTTTACGGTCTGGGATTTGCTTGAAAGGAATCGGGAGGCGGTTTCTTACGCTCCCGTAATAACGATCTAGAAAATAGACAAACTGTATTGTTTTATACAATACCAACCGAGCACTATATCCAACGGAATGGAACGATTTACCATTACCGATCCGTTGATCGGCAGTGTTGTCCGCTCCGTCGCTATGTAATTACAATATCATGCCGTATCAATATTGCAAACGCATTTCAAAAAAAAGTCAAAAATAACTGATTGGCATCAAATTAAAAACGCTGTTCAAAAACATGCGGATATGGGACGCGGTGCCGCAATTCCATAAAACCGCACCGGGTCAAATGCCGCCGCGCCGCCGGTCATGCCGATTTTACACACTTTAACTGAAGCAGCGGTTGAAAAACGCCGGGAACACGGGTATGTTATCTTTTAGATAAAAAAAATCTTATTGCAGTATACTATAAAAACAAAAACGGAGACGAACAAAATGAAAATCGGAATGATCGCGGAAATGCTTCGCGAACCGCTGTTCCAGTCGCTTGACACCGCCAGGGCCATGGGCGCCACCGGCGTTCAGCTCTATGC
>JAEWSS010000231.1 GCA_023459755.1 Verrucomicrobiota bacterium
TGTTTGAACAGGACCGCGTGTTCTGCGGCAATCCCGCCATGTTCCCCGAGGAACGTCAGGAAATCTGCATCATGCTCAGCGGCGCGAAACAGCCGGAACTCTACGGCGCGCCGGAATACGATTTCTACGACCTCAAGGGGTTGATCGAAACCATGCTCGACATTCGCGGCATCGTGAACTTCGCATTCGAGCCGACCGACGACCGCCGCTTTATGCGGGGCACCGCCGCAAAACTCCTGATCGACGGCAAAGAGGCCGGTCAGTTCGGGCAGGTTCCGACCGACGGATGGCGAACCCCTCACGCGGTGTTCGGAGCCACCATCGAAGCCGCCGCGCTGCTCAATGCACAAACAAAGTCGATCAACGTCGTACCGCTTCCGAACTTTCCGGCCACCGCGCGCGATGTGGCATTTCTCGCCGCGGCCACGCTGACCAACGCCGAAATCACCGGGTTCATCCGCGGGCTGAAACTTGCCAACTTTGAGTCGGTTGAACTGTTTGACGTGTTCTCCGACGAAAAAGTGCTCGGCGCCGGCAAAAAAAGCATGGCATATCGGGTTACTTTCCGCAATCCGGAACGCACGTTGAAGGATGAAGAAGTCAATCCGGTGTTTGAAAAACTTCGCAAACAGCTGAGTGACAAACTCGGCGTTGAACTGCGCTGATCAAAAGCGATTCACCGCACAACTCCGCGTCAGTCGAAAAAAAACGACCGGCGCGGAGTTTTTTGTCTCAAAAAAAAGATACAAAAAAGCCGTCCGGCTTTACGCCGGGACGGCTTCACAGCTTTCCAGGTCTGACAAAAACTTATCAGTAGTTCTCGCCAACCAGTTCAAAATAAGCCTTCGGATGCTTGCACACCGGACACATCTCCGGGGCATTCTCACCCTCATAGATGAATCCGCAGTTGCGGCATTCCCAGCGCACCGCCGGCTTACGGGCAAATACGCGATCCTTCTTGATGTTCTCCAGAAGCGCAAGATAACGATTCTCATGGCGCTTTTCGATCTCGGCAACCCGGGCAAAACGACGTGACAAATCTTCAAACCCTTCGGCCTTCGCCACTTCGGAAAACTCACGATACATGTTCGTCCATTCTTCATGCTCGCCGGCCGCCGCGGAAACCAGATTCGTCTCGGTGTCGCTGAGCAGTCCGAGCTCCTTGAACCAGAGTTTCGCGTGTTCCTTTTCGTTATTGGCGGTCGCTTCAAAAATAGCCGCTATCTGTTCGTATCCCTCTTTGCGGGCGGCACTCGCAAAATAGGTGTACTTGTTACGAGCCTGGGATTCTCCGGCAAACGCATACTGCAGATTCGCCGCGGTCTTGGAATTTTTCAGTTCAATCATTTTAATTCTCCTTCCTGAGATTTTCGGTAAACATTATCAATTTACCCTCATCGCAAACTTTTACAAGTCCTCTGCCAAAAAAACCACAGAAAAAGATAGAACATTCCGGCGAAAAATCAAGTCGAAAGAGTTTTTCCGCAACAAATGATTTCAAAAAAAATCATGATATGCTATATTATGTTAAAAATAAAAGGAGAATAAAACATGGCCGAAAACAAACTTGCACAACGCTCCGAACTGCCGGAGGAACTGACCTGGGACCTCACACCGGTCTACGCCGATGCGGCAGCATGGGAAAAAGATTTTGCGGCGCTGGATGAGAAAATTGCCGGAGCGGCCGCCTTTCGCGGACGCCTCGGCGAATCACCCGCCGTTCTCTGCGACGCGTATAAGACAATGGACGCACTTGAGCGCTCCGCCGAAAAGCTCTACGTCTACGCCCACCTGCGCGCCGACGAAAACACCGCCGACGGCGTCAACTCCGCCCGCGAAAGCCGGATTGAAAGCAAATTCGCCGAGATCGGCGCCGCCGTCGCCTGGTTCGAGCCGGAGATCATGAAGCTCCCGGAGTCGGTCGTACAAGCAGCGCTGAACGCTCCGGAAATGACGTTTTACCGCCGCAGTTTCCAGCAGCTGCTCGACAGCCGCGCCCACATTCTGTCCGCCGAAGAGGAGACTATCTGGAGCGCCCTATCCGACGTTCTCGACTCCAGCGACAACATATACAGCATGCTGAACAACGCCGACATGCGCTTCGCCGTTGTCGCCGATGAAAAAGGCAACCGCACCGAACTTACCCACGGGAACTATATAAAATTTCTGGAGTCGCCGGTCCGCGGGGTGCGCCGCAGTGCGTTCAAGGCGATGTTCACCGCCTATCGGGACCACCGCCACACCTGCGCCGCCACGCTGGACGGCACGGTGAAACGCCACGCAATCAGCGCAAAACTCCGCCATTTCGACAGCGCGCTGACGGCTTCGCTGTTCAACGACCGCGTTCCGGAGTCCGTTTACCGCAACCTGATCGACAGCGTTCACGCCAACCTCGCGCCGCTGCACCGCTATCTCGGACTGCGCAAAAAAGTTCTGAAACTCAAGAAGCTCGACATGTTCGACCTCCACGTTCCGCTCCGCGCTCCGGCAAAAACCGAATACAGCTGGGAGGAAACCAAAAAAATTGTCGCCGAAGCATTGACCCCGCTCGGCGCCGACTACGCGAAAACCGTCGCCCGCGCATTCGACGAACGCTGGGTCGATGTTCCCGAATGCCGCGGCAAACGCTCCGGCGCCTACTCCAGCGGCTGCTTCGACACTCCGCCGTATCTGCTGCTGAACTTTCGCGGAACCTTGAACGACGTGTTCACTCTGGCGCACGAAATGGGCCATTCCATGCACAGTTTCTGCTCGAACTCGGCCCAGCAGTACCATTACGCCGACTACAGCATCTTTGTTGCCGAAGTCGCCAGCACCACCAACGAAATGCTGCTGCACCATTATCTGACCGCGCACTGCAATGACCGTGACCTGAAAATCTACCTGCTCAGCCATCTGATCGACGAAATCCGCGCCACCGTCTACCGCCAGACCATGTTCGCGGAGTTCGAACTGCTCATTCACCAACTCTCCGAGTCCGGCACACCGCTGACCGCCGATCTGCTCGATGAAAAATATTACGAGCTGAACCGGCTCTACTACGGTCTTGACGCCGACAATCTGATCCGTCACGAATGGGCGCGCATTCCCCACTTTTATTACAATTTCTACGTCTACAAATACGCCACCGGCATGTCGGCCGCGCTTCAGCTGGCGGAAAACATCATGTCCGGCGACCGCAAAAAAATCGACGCCTACTTCGGCTTCCTCAAGGCCGGTTCGTCACGCGACGTGCTGGACATCATGCGCGGCGCCGGCGCCGACCTCGAAACACCGGACTGCGTCAACTCCTGCCTCGCACTGTTCGACCGCACCGTCAAAGAACTTGAAAGTTTGCTGTGACAATTTGTAAAACCAATTTGCAATATTATATTACATAAAATACAAAAATCTCTATATTCAGGAGTCTGTGCCAATGGGTAAAGACACTTTTTATCTCACCACGCCGATCTATTACGTCAACGACAAACCGCATATCGGACACGCCTACACCACAATTCTGGCCGACGTGCTCG
>JAEWSS010000232.1 GCA_023459755.1 Verrucomicrobiota bacterium
AGCTCGTACAGGCCAAAGAGGGCTATGTCTCCGACGAGGCCATTGTGGCGGTGGCGGAGTACTTCAAGCTGGCGCCGGTTGAAGTCGAAGGCGTGCTCAGCTTCTACGCACAGTTCAAACGCGTCAAGCCCGGCCGGTTCCAGATCGCGGTGTGCGACGGAACGGCCTGTCATATCAAAGGCTCCAATTCGGTTTTCAAGTGGGTGTCCGCCGAACTCGGCATCTCCGACGGCGAAACCGACGCGGAGGGGCTTTTCTCACTGTTCACCGTGGCCTGCCTCGGCTGCTGCAGTCTGGCGCCGGTGATGAGCGTCAACGGCACGGTCTACGGCAACCTCGACCGCAAAAAAGTGGCAAAAATCATCAAGGAGTATCGCGCAAAATGAGTGAAATAAAAATGATTCGCGTCGGCGCGGCCTCCTGCGGCGTCGCCGCAGGCGCACTGCCGGTGCTGGCGATGCTTAAGGAAAAAGCCGGCGACATTCCGGTTCTGGAAGTCGGCTGTCTCGGCCACTGCTACGCAGAACCGCTGATCGAAGTCGTCAAAAAAGACGGAAGCAGCGTGATGTACGGCAAGGTCAAGGCCGACGAAACCTCGATCAACAACATCCTCACGCTGGCCGAAGCCGGACGGTTCGAGATCCCGGCCGGACGCAAGTCCAAGGAGCTGGTCAAAGTTCTGAAACTCGCCGGAAAAATCGTCCCCACCTGCTGGGACGACTACATCGCCAACGGCGGCTACGTCGCCCTTAAAAAGGCGCTCGCCATGACTCCTCAGGCCGTGATCGACGAAGTGAAGAAGTCAGGCTTGCGCGGGCGCGGAGGCGGCGGATTCCCCACCGGCAACAAGTGGGGATTCCTTGCGGCCAAGACCGCTCCGGAAAAAATCCTCATCTGCAACGCCGACGAGGGCGACCCCGGCGCATTTATGGATCGTTCTTTGATGGAAAGCGTTCCTCATCAGATGCTTGAAGGTATGCTGATCGCGGCCTACGCCACCGGCGCCACCAAGGCGTTCATCTACTGCCGCGCCGAATATCCGATGGCCATCAAGCACCTGCGGATTGCCATCGGCCAGATTTACGAGCATAATTACAACGACCTCAACGGCCGCAAGATTGAAATTGAGATCAAAGAGGGCGCCGGCGCGTTCGTCTGCGGCGAAGAGACCGCGATGATCCACTCGCTCGAAGGCGAGCGCGGCGTGCCGCGTTTCCGTCCGCCGTTCCCGACCGACTCCGGCTGGAAGGGCTATCCCTCGATGATTAACAACGTCGAGACCTTCGGCAACGTTCCGCTGATCCTCTCCGAGGGCGGCGACGAGTACGCCAGAATCGGCACCGCCGGCGGCCGCGGCACCAAGCTGTTCGCGCTGGCCGGCGACCTGAAGAACCCCGGTCTGGTTGAGGTTCCGATGGGCATCACCCTGGGCGAGATCGTGTTCGACATCGGCGGAGCGAGTCCGGACGAGGTCAAGGCCGTGCAGTGCGGCGGACCCTCCGGCGGCTGCATTCCGGTGGAACTGTTCAACACTCCGGTGGACTATGATTCGCTGCGCAGTCTGGGCGCGATCATGGGCTCCGGCGGTATGATTGTGATCGGGAAAAAACGCTGCATGGTGGAAACCGCGCGCTATTTCCTTGACTTTACTCACCGCGAGTCCTGCGGAAAATGCACCTTCTGCCGGGTCGGAACCACCCGCATGTTCGAGACGCTCGAACGGATCGTGGCCGGCAAGGGCGAGGAGAGCGACCTTGATCTTCTGGAGTCGCTGGGCAGTAAAATCCGCATGGGCTCGCTCTGCGGCCTTGGCCAGACCGCGCCGAACCCGGTGCTGGCCACGCTGCGCTACTTCCGCCACGAGTATCTGGCGCATGTGCGCGACCATCAGTGCGAAGCGCTTCAGTGCGGCGCGCTGGTGGACGTGAAGGTCGATCACGACAAGTGCATCAAATGCAAGCTGTGCGTGAAGACCTGCCCGGTCGGTGCGATTTCCGCCGATGACATCGTGGTTGACAACAACAAATGCACCCGCTGCAACAGCTGTATCGAGGTTTGTCCGAAAAAAGCGATCAGCCGGGTCAAAAAAGGAGAAGGGGTGCGCAAATGAGCAAGATCGAATTCACCCTTGATGGAAAACTTGTAACCGCCGAGCCGGATCAGACCATTCTGCAGGTCGCCCGCGCCAACGGCATCGACATACCGTCGCTGTGTTATAACGACAAAATCAGCAAAACCACCAGTTGCTTCGTCTGCGTGGTGCGCGACGCGAAAACCGGCAAATTTCTGCCGAGCTGCGCCGCCCGCCCCGCGCCCGGTCAGGTGATCGAGGCGTCGAGCGACGCGGTCAGGGAAATGCGCAAAACCGCGTTTGAACTGCTGCTCTCCGAGCACACCGGCGACTGCGAAGCCCCCTGCACGCTGGCCTGCCCCGCGCACGCCAATGTCGAGGAATATGTGCGCGCCGGAAAGAACGGCGAGTTCATGGAAGCGCTGAAGATCATCAAGAAGCGCATTCCGCTGCCGATGTCGATCGGCCGGGTCTGCCCGCGTTTCTGCGAAAAGGACTGCCGGAAGAACATCTTCGGTCAGGCGGTGTCCATCAATGACTTCAAGCGGCTGGCGGCCGACCTTTGCTACTCCGAATATCTGGAGGAGACCGAGGCGGACAAGCCGTACAAGGTGGCGATCGTCGGCGCCGGCCCGGCCGGACTGGCGGCGGCTTATTATCTGCGGATGGCCGGCGTGAAGTCGGTGGTTTTCGATCAGATGGAGGCGGCCGGCGGCATGCTTCGCTACGGCATTCCGGAATACCGGCTGCCGAAGCACGCGGTGCTGGACAAGGAGATTGCGCACTACACCCGGCTCGGCATCAAGTTTGAGTTCGGCAAAAAGCTGGGCGAAAATCTTGATCTGGCCGAGCTTGAGAAGGAATACGACGCCGTGGTGCTGGCGCTCGGCTGCTGGAAGGCCGGAAGCATGCGCTGCGAGGGCGACGAGCTTTCGATTCAGGGCATCGACTATCTGCGCGACATTTCCAAGGCGGACTACAAGTGGGCCAATCC
>JAEWSS010000233.1 GCA_023459755.1 Verrucomicrobiota bacterium
TGTCCAGATTGGCGGTCGGCTTCAGAATACCGCCGGCCGGCGACCGGATCACACCGGCGCTGGAAATTCTATCCGGCATAGTGGCGGAAAGTTCAAGTTCCCGGCTGGTGCGCGAACTTCACCGCGAGAGCGAGCTGGCGCTGGACGTCGGCGGGGCGGTCTATCCGATGCCGGGCGACGGGGCAATGTATTTTTCCGCCGCCGCCACACCGAAAAAATACGAAGCCATGCGCGAAGCCATGCTGAAAACGATTGACGATGTGCGAAAAAATGGCGTCACCGCCGCGGAACTCGAGCGCGAGAAGACCCAGCAGACCGCAATGACGCTGCGGGAAATGCGGTCGGCTGAAGACCTCGCCATGCAGATTGCCGCCTCGATCTCAAAATATTCGATGCCGCTGCCGCCGGACGCGCTGCTGCGCGCCTATCAGGGCGTCACGCTGGACGATGTGAACTCGGCGGCGGAGCGGTTCCTGCGTCGGGAATGTCTGTGCGCCGTCGATCTCTTAAGCGGTCACGCCGCCAGGCGCGCGGTACGGAAACCGGAACCGGAGTCGGAGGCGCCTCAAATTTACGATGTCGGAAAACTGCGCGGCGTGATCGCCCCGTCGCCGCGGGTTCCGTTGACCGAGCTGGCGATTCTGCTGCCCGGCGGAGCCGGATTTGAAAGCCGGGAAAACACCGGAATCTCTCGACTGCTGGCCGAACTTATGTCATGCGCCACCGCCGATTTCAAGAGCGAGGACGAGCTTTCGGAATTTCTCGACTTTTACGCGATTGAAAGCAGTTTTCACTGCGGATTCGCCAGCGTAATGTGTCTGTTCAGCTGTCCGAGTGAATTTCAAGACAAAATGTTCCTCGCGGCGGAGTCGATCCTGCTGCGCACCCGCTGGACCAAAAGAATTTTTGAGCGCGAACGGAAAAATCTTATCGAATACATCCGAAGCAAAGAATTAAATCCGATGCAGCGCGCGCTCGACGAATGCCGCCGTCTGCTTTACGGCGACCGGCACCCCGGCGGTTTTCCGCGGCTCGGCGCACCGGAAAATTTGGAAAAGACCACGCCGAACGAAGTCGCGGATTTTTATATGTCAATGTTCGATTCATCGCGGGTGACCGTTGGGCTTGGCGGAAGAATCGACGCCGCCGCGGCAAAACATTTTTTGTCCGCCCTGTCATCCGGTGCAAAATGGAACGCCAACGCTCTGCCGCTGCCGCCGCCGCCGGTTTTTACCGCCGTGCCGCGCAGTTCAACCATTATTCTGCCGCGCAGTCAGTGCGCCGTCGCCTGCGCCCTGCCCTGCTGCAGCAATTATTCCGAAGACCGGATCGTATTCGACCTGCTCCAACATGCCGAAAACGGCCTCGGCTCGCATCTGTTCAAGTCGGTGCGGGAGGACAACTCGCTGGCCTATTCCACCGGAGCCGTATCCTATCGCAACTTTTATGAGGGGTGCTTCATCTTCTACGCCATGACTTCAACCGCCCGGCGGGACGAAGCCCTGAAACTGCTGCTGGCGGAGAGCCGCCGACTGGGGACAACCGGCCTGACCGCGGCGGAATTTGAAGCAGCAAGATTGTCGGCCATCACCGAGTGCGCCGAAGAGAATGCCGCCGCCGACACCAGACTGCGCTGCGCCGTACTTGACCGCTACTACAATCAGCCGGTCCTGTCCGCCGGAGCACAGATCGCAAAATATCGGGCGCTGAGCTGCTCCGGGGTAAATGCGGTGCTGAAAAAATATTTTTCCGTCACTCCACCGGTTACGGTGTTTGCCGGACCGGAAGCATAAATTTTTGAAAAAATCAACAATCGGAGGTATTTGATGAAAAGACTTTTGATCGCCGTCGGTTCACTGAGCCAACTTGCCATGTTCGCACAAGAGGCCGGGGACAACCGGCCGCTCGCTTACTCCGCACCATGGTATGACGTCTTGTGGCAACTGGTTGTTCTTGAATGGCAGAAGTGCTGTCTGGCCGTGGCGCTGATAGCTCTGGTCATTGTATTCTTCGGGCTGAATGCCAAAAAGAAGGCCCAGGCGAAGGCCGCCGCCCAAAATGCCGCAGCGGCAGATCCGGAACCGCAGAATACCGACTCCGACAAACAGGAATAAACTCAACCAACATTTTCAAGCTGTTCCGGCAATGGCGCAAAAATTTGACCATTCCGCTGAAGTTCGGCAATAAAAAAAGGCTTTCGGGAAAATCCCGAAAGCCTTTTGATTTTTCACGTTCGATCGGAACGGAACTCAACATCAATCGCTGAAACGCTTATACATATTGTTCGCGTTGTAGATCTGGGTATTATTGTCATACTGGGTGCCGTAGAAATTGGCCAGGATCTGAGCATGTTTGCTTTCGGTCGTGGTTTTATTCAAGCCGTTGGTGACAAAAACAATCAGCTCGTCACGCGACATCGGGCTGACGTGACCGTCCAAATAACCGATGTTGGTGGTATTGCCCGGATGGCGGCACATGAAGGCCAGCGGCGAGGTATTGCCCGGGTCATTGGCTTCTGTTTTGTTGTAAAGATCGGTCAGGGTAACCGCGACCGGATTACTGTCATTGGCCTGTCTCATAATCTCGTCCAGCGACTTCGGATTCTCAAACAGAATGGCCAGGTTGGACGGGGACTTGAAGGTGGAAAGATTGATCTTCGCGGTCACGGTGTCGGAATATTTACTGGAATTATTGTCCAGCGGCTGCGCCAGATAGTAGTTGATCGCATAGCTGGAACGGTTGTATTCCTCCCCGGTGGTGTCGGACGGGCAGTAGAACGCTTTATTCAGCAGCAGCTGGGAGTCTTTAAGTTCGGAGACCGCTTCGCCCTGCGGCATTTCCCCGGAAGCCGTCAATTCCTCCATCCAGGTTCTTTTGGTGTCGTCCGAAGAGGCAATCGTCCGGTTGTTTGTATAGTCGGCATAATCGACGGGAAGCCGGTTTTTGTTTTTCGGCTGCTGAGCGTAGTTCATCAACGCTTTGGTGACCGACCCCATGTTGCTGATGCACTGTGTGGCCTGAGCCTTCTGGCGCGCCGCGCCAACCGTCGGCAGAAGAATGCCGGCAAGAATACCGATGATCGCAATTACGACCAGCAGTTCCACCAAAGTAAATCTTTTCATTATCGACTTCCTTACTACTTTTGTTATGGTTAACTTTTTTCCTCTTATATTTTACCGTCTATTTGCGGTAAAGTCAATAGCCGCCGCCGTATTTTTTCACTTTTAGTTTGCATAAACCATCCCGAAGTGCTATTTTAGTTTCAAAACACGGAGTTAGCGAGATGAAAACATTTTTTTTGCTTTTTGGAGTGTCCGGTCTGCTGCTGCTCGCGGCCGGATGCGGCACACCGGCGATTGAAAACACACCGGAAATTGAACAAACCCAAACCGCGCAAACCGCCGACCGCGGAGTGATCGCGGTAACGCAGGTCGGACAATGCGACTTCCTTTCCGGAATGCCGGCGATGATAACGGTGTCGGTACGCAATATCGGAGACGGCAACGTCGATCTGCCGAAATGGTTTCTGCGCGATGCCGACAATCTGATCTTTCACTACATAAAATGCGATGAAAACGGCAATGTTCCAAGCGACGCATCGCCCGGAGACTGGACCGTTCAGACCCCGGTCATCAAAGAACCGGTCTATTATCCGCTGACACTGATGCCCGGAAACAGCGTTCTGCTGCGCGCCGAACTCGGCTTCGTCGCCCAGTTGCCGCCGGAGTCGCCAACCGCAAAATATGCGGTGGTGGCCGAACTTAACCAGCCGCAACTAAAACTGGCCAGTCAGCCGACCGTCATTACCGTATTCCAATAAAAAGCGCCAAAATCCACGAAGATATTCCCGGCGGTTCAAGTTGAAAGCCGACGTTTTTGTGCTATATTAGACAAACTGAAAGCGAGGTAGTAAAATGACCATAATCATCGACGGACTAAAGGTCAGCGCCGACATCAATGCCGCAAGCGCCGCAAGCGTCGAGCGCATGAAGAATGAATACGGCCGCGTTCCCGGATTAGCGGTGATATTGGTGGGCGACGATCCCGCTTCTCAGGTCTATGTCAACAGCAAAGACCGGAAGTGCCGCGAACTCGGCATACACTCCGAAAAATATGTGTTGGATAAAAACGCTTCGATGAGCGAACTGCTCCGGTTGATCGATAAACTCAATCAGGACCCGAATATCCACGGCATTCTGGTGCAGTCTCCGCCGCCGCCGCAGATCGACGAGGAAAAAGTTGTGGCCGCCATCGTTCCGGAAAAGGACGTGGACTGCTTTCACCCCACCAACGTCGGGAAAATGCTGCTCGGCCGGCGCGACGGGTTCTTCCCATGCACCCCCTACGGCGTCATGCTGCTTCTTGACGCCTGCAACATCAATCCGTCCGGCAAGCACGCAGTGGTGGTCGGGCGGTCGAACATCGTCGGCAAACCGTTGATGGCCATGCTGGTGCAAAAGGAGAAAGGCGCCAACGCCACCGTCACCTGCGTCCACTCGGCCACCGCGAATCTGGCGGAACTCACCCGTCAGGCCGACATCCTTATCGCGGCGATCGGGAAGCCGCATTTCATCACCGCCGACATGGTGAAAGACGGCGCCGTGGTTGTCGATGTGGGGATCAACCGCATTCCGGACGCCACCCGGAAGTCCGGAACCCGACTGGTGGGAGACGTTGATTTTGAAGCGGTGGCGCCAAAATGCTCCGCCATCACTCCGGTTCCCGGCGGCGTCGGCCCGATGACCATCGCGGTGCTCATGCAGAATACGGTAAAAAGCGCTGAAAAGGCTTTCAAAAAATAAGAAACAAACGGTTGGGACGGGATGATGAAAAGGATCGGATTCGACAGCGAAAAGTATCTGCGTGAACAATCGGCGGCAATTCTCGAGCGCGCTAAACAATTTGACAATAAACTTTACCTTGAGTTCGGCGGAAAGCTGACCTACGATATGCACGCGGCGCGAGTTCTGCCCGGATTCGACCCCAACGTCAAGATCAAACTGCTTCAGCGGCTTCAGGACAAACTCGACATTGTAATCTGCATATACGCCGGCGACATCGAACGGAAAAAAATCCGGGCCGATTTCGGCATCTCTTATGACTCCGACACCCTGCGCATTATCGACGACCTGCACAGCTACGGTTTGAACGTCACCGCGGTGGTCATCACCCGCTATGAAAACCAGCCGACCGCCCGCGCGTTCATGAACAAACTTCGCCGTCGCAATATTCCGGTCTACACCCACCGGGCGATTCAGGGCTACCCCGCCGACGTGGAAACCATCATCAGCGACCAAGGCTACGGCGCCAACGACTATATAAAAACCGAAAAACCGATCGTCGTCGTCACCGGTCCCGGGCCGAGCAGCGGAAAAATGGCCACCTGTCTTTCGCAGGTATACCACGACTACAAGCGCGGCGTGGCCGCCGGATACGCAAAATTCGAGACATTCCCGATCTGGAACCTGCCGCTCGACCACCCGGTAAACGTCGCCTACGAAGCCGCCACCGCCGACATTGAAGACGTTAACATGGTTGACCCGTTCCATCTGTCAAGCTACAACACCGTGGCGGTTAATTACAACCGCGACATCGACATCTTCCCGGTAGTCCGCAAGATCTGCTCGCGCATCATGAATCCGCAGCAGCTCTACAAGTCGCCGACCGACATGGGGGTCAACCGCGCCGGATTCGCCATAATTGACGACGAGGCCGTCCGCGACGCCGCCACGCAGGAAATTATCCGTCGCTACTTCCGCTATCGCTGTGAATATGCCATGGGAATGACCGAACTCAAAACCGTCGAACGCATTCAGGTGCTGATGGAAAAACTCGGAGTTGACGCCTCGGCCAGAAACGTGGTGGCTCCGGCGCTCGCCGCCGCGAAAGCCGCCCGCGAAACGCCAGGAAAAGGCAATGACGACTTTTTCTGCGCCGCCGCGCTTGAATTGCCGGACGGCCGCATCGTGACCGGCAAAAACTCTCCGCTGATGCACGCCGGAAGCAGCTGCATTCTTAATGCGATCAAAGAAATGGCGAAGCTTCCGGACGAACTGATGCTGATTGCGCCGGAAATTCTCGACTCGGTGGGAGCGGTCAAGCGCGACGTTCTGAAGCTGCGTCGCTGGAGTCTCGACCTTGGCGAAATGCTGATCGCCCTGAGCATCAGCATGGCTTACAATCCGGCGGCGAAGCTGGCGGTCAAACAACTGGCCAAGTTGAACAACTGCGAAATGCATCTTTCGCATCTGCCGACTCCGGGCGACGAGGCGGGGCTGCGCAAGCTCGGCATCAATCTGACCAGCGAACCGGTATTCGCCAGCCGCGATCTGTTTGTCGACTGAGCATCAACTCAAAAAGAACGGGAGCATGAACCCAATGACGCTGAAACCCGCCGTGATACTGCTGGGAGCGCTGACAATGTTTTCCGTTCAGGGCATGATCCTGCCGATTTCATTTGAAAGCGACGGCGTCAAATATTCCGGCATTCCGGATTCATGGAATCCGCAGTGCTCGGTCACAACACCGGAATCCGGCGCGACAACGGAAACCATACGCGGTGTCAATCCGGACAACGGCATGGAAATTGCCTTCGAGCGCACCGCTTACCATGATTTCCCGGTTGAAGAATGGATGTACGTTTTCCGCAATCCAACCGGGAACAACACCGGAGTGATGTCAGAAGTGCTGGCCGCCGACGCCGGATTTGAATTTCGCGAGTCGCCGCGGCTTTGGCATGCGATCGGCGAACATGAACTTCCGGCGGTCAACTACTCATTTGTCCGCGAAATAATGCCGGCTGGAAAAAATTTTCACTTTGAAGACTCCGGCGGCTACTCC
>JAEWSS010000234.1 GCA_023459755.1 Verrucomicrobiota bacterium
ATAGTGGTGGATGCGTTCGACCGTGAAAACCGCGGTCGCGCGCCTCAGGCGGAGGTTTCATATCCCGGATTCAAGTACAATCTGAGCGATATTCAGGCGGCGCTTGGCGCAAGTCAACTGTCGCGTATCGACAAAATCAACGCCAAACGGCGTGAACTCGCCATGCTGTACCGCACCCTGCTGGCCGACATTGATGAAATAAAGCCGCTGGCCGATCCCTCGGGGTACGATTTTGAACACGCCTGGCATCTGTTCATTGTCCGGGTGGTCTCTCCGAAACTCGACCGCGACAGCTTCATGAAGGCGCTCAAGGCCGAAAATATCGGCACCGGACTTCACTTCCGCTGCGCACATCTCCAAAAATACTATCGGGAGGCCATGGGATGCCGTCCCGGCATGCTGCCCAACACCGAATTCAACAGCGACCACATCTGCTCGCTGCCGCTTTTCCCGGATATGACCGGTGACGATGTGGCGGACGTGGCCGCGGCAATCAAAAAGGTTCTGGCCTGAATATGAGCAACGCGAACACTCCTCCGCGCACGAAGACTCGACTGGCGGAAACACTGTTGTATCTTTCTGCGGCATTCGCGGCGTTCGCGTTCTCCGGCGTCAGGGCGCTGTTCGGCAGTGAAAACCGCTGGGCGGAGGCGGTGCGGGAAATGTTTATGTCGGGCGATATTTTTCACCCCTGCTTAAACAACGCGGTGTATTTTGACAAGCCGATACTGTCATATTGGCTGATCGCGCTTTCCGCAAAACTGTCCGGCGGTTTGAATGAATGGTCGCTGCGCTTTCCCAGTGCGCTGTTTTCGGTTGTCGGGATATGGGCCACCGTGTATGTATTCACGAAACTGGCCGACCGGCGTGCCGGAATTCTTTCCGGTTGGCTGCTGCTTTCAAGTTTCGGATTCCTGTGGTGGAGCCGGAGCGCCGAGGCCGACATCGAAAATATGACCATGATCATTCTGGCGTTCGCCTGGTTTGTCCGCTGTCGCGAACGCGCCGGATTCTTTCAATATCTGCTATTCTATCTTCTGGTTTTCATCGGTGCGCTGTTCAAAGGCCTGCCGGCAGTGGTGGTTCCGCTGGCGGCGGCGGGGATTTTCGCCATAATCAACGGAGAAGTCAGGCGTCATGTCAAGGTTGCCAACTTTGCCGCGCTGGCGATCGGCGTAATGAGTTTTTTCGTAACGCCATATCTGGCCGGAATCACTCCGCTGCCGGAGGGGTGCGTTTATGCCGAAAATCTGTCGGCGCTGGAGTTGATGTGGCGTGAAAATGTCGTCCGAGCCTTCAACGCATTTGACCACAAAGCCGGATGGTACATCTATTTCTATGAACTGCCGCGCGTGCTTGCACCGTGGTCGCCGTTTTTCCTGCTGGCGCTGGTGTGGGCATTCATGAGCTGGAAAAAACTCAACCGCGAAGTGCGGGCGCTGGCAGTGATAAATATTGCGATATTCATACTGTTCAGCCTGTCCCAGTCGCGCCGGTGGTATTATATACTGCCGATTGCGCCTTTCGCCTGCGGACTGACCGCGGTCTGGCTTTCGGCCCGCGGCGAAGAGCTGAAATGGCTGAAGCCGGTTTGGAATGTACTGCGTTATGCGGCCATAACCGTGGCGTCGCTGGCGATTCTAAGTCCGCTGGGCTGGCCGCTTTACGACCGCATATTCAGCTTTGAACTGCCGCCGCTGATAACCTTTTCGATTCCGGCGATCGGCGTAATAATGATCGTTCTGCTGATTGTCGACGAGCGCTCACGCGAAAAGCTGGCAAAACTGTTTATGCTGCCGCCGACCATATGCGGACCGCTGTTGGCCATCGCCGCGGCGATGATCGGATTTTTCACCTGCATTCTGTCCGGCACCGACAGTTTCCGCACCACCCGCCGTTTCCTGAGCGAAACCAAACCGCTGCTGGGCGAATTCCAACCCCGGCAGGTGGTCGCTTATCTGCATGAACCGAACTGCGATCTATTGTACTACTGGGACTTCCCACAGGCAATGACCGTGGTTGCCCAGAAAATCGACGCAAAAGATAAATCGGAGCGCAGGAAGCAGGCGCAGGCGTCGCTGGACGAATTGCAAAAGACCCTTCGCGCCGTCACCGCCGGCGGCAAACCGGCGCTGCTGGTGTCGCAGGCGCGCGCCATCAACAAACTTGAAGCGTTCAAGATTGCGGAAATACCGGAATTCGAGCGCAATGAACCGGATCGCTGGGAGCCTGACTTCGCACTTGAACGTAAGAATGACCAGAAATTCAGAATATGGATAATCCGTCCGGAGTCTGCCGCGTCAGAATCCGCGACCAACCCCACAGGAGATAAGAAATGAATATGATAGAACGCATTGAAGAGATCAACTCCTTCAGTGTTGTGGTGCCGGTCTACAACGAGTCCGGGTGTCTGCAGGAACTGATCGACCGGACGCTGAAGGCCTGCCGGTCCACCGGAATGCCTTTTGAGCTGCTGATGATCGACGACGGCAGCCGCGACAATTCCGCGCAGATCATGACCGACGCAGTGAAAAACAATCCGAAAGGCGAAGTAATTGCCATCATGCTAAACCGCAATTACGGTCAGCATTCGGCGATTATGGCCGGATTCTCACAGGTCAAAAACGATTTGGTGATAACCATCGACGCCGACCTCCAAAACCCGCCGGAGGAGATTCCCAAACTCATCGCCGCCGCAAAAGAGGGCAATGACGTGGTCGGCACCGTCCGCCAGAACCGCAAGGACACCTTCTTTCGCCGCTACGCCAGCAAACTCGTCAACGCCCTCACCCAGCAGGCCACCGGCGTAAATATGTGCGACTACGGATGCATGCTCCGCGCCTACCGGCTTCATATTGTCAAGGCCATGCTCCAGTGCCGCGAGACCAGTACCTTCATTCCGGTACTTGGCAACAGTTTTGCCCGCAAAACCTGCGAAATTCCGGTGGCGCATTCGCCGCGCGCGGTGGGAGAGTCGAAATACTCGTTTATGAAGTTGATAAATCTTCAGTTTAACCTGCTCACCTGCATGACTACGGCGCCGCTGCGCCTGCTCTTTTATTTGGGCGGTCTGTCGGCGCTCTTCGGATTTCTGCTGGCAGTTATCATGATCGCGCTGCGCTTTGTTCTGCCGGACGGCGATCAGTGGAGCGGCAACGGAGTGTTTACGCTGTTCAGCATCGCGTTCATCTTCATCGGACTGCTGCTGGTCGGCATGGGACTTCAAGGCGAGTACATCGCCCGAATCTATAATGACGTAAGACAGCGTCCGCCGTATTTTATCGAAGAGATCGTCGGCGGCCGGAACAAAGGTGAACAGCAGGAGTAACGTCTTGGGCGGATTTTTTCTGATTTCCGGCAATGACGAATTTGCGATCAAAGCCGGAGCCAACGAACATATTTCCGAACTCTGCGGACCGGACTTCGAGGATAATCCCATTCTCGAAGTCATCTCCGGTGATTCCGAAACCACCGCTCCGGCCGTCATGCTGGCAAAGTTTACGGCGGCGCTCAAAACTCCGCCGTTTCTGAGCGGCAGCAAGGTGGTGTGGCTGCGGCATTTCAACTATTTTGAGGCGCTGTGCGACGCCGCCGGCCAGTCTGCACTCGGACAGGCCGGCGAGGAAATGGCCGATTTTTTCAAATCTCCGCTTCCTGAAGATTTGGCGGTAGTTATCGACGGCCCGGGCCTTGATCAGCGAAAATCACTATTCAAAACCTTCAAGCAGATCAGTGGCGCAGTCATCGACTTTTATCGCAAAGCCGATCTGCGTGACCGCGATTATTCAAAAAATCAGGCGGAACGCATCGCCAAAGCGGTGCGCCGTCTGAAAAAACAGATCGAACCCGCCGCCGCCGACTTTCTGGTCTCCGCGGTCGGCTCGGACTCCGGGCGCATCCTGAACGAAGTAGACAAGCTGGCCGCCTACACCGGCGACGAACGCGACCTCATAACCATCGACGACTGCCGGAATATCTGCAGTCGGACGCCGGAGGCGCTGGCCTGGGAATTTACCGACGCCTTGACTTCCGGCAACGCCGCCGCCGCCATCAAGGCCGCCGACAACGCGTTGGAAACCGCAAAACTCGCAAGAACCGGCAACAATCCGGAACTCGGCCTGATCGCGCAGTCGGTGCGGGCGTTTGAGGACATCCTTGAAACCCAGCTTGCCATGGAGGAGCTGCATGTGCCGCCGCGGCCTGGAAGTCACTATTTCTACAATCTGCCGGAGGAGCTCAAGCAAAGTCATCCGGATAACATTCTGGTTAAATCGCATCCGTTCCGCGCGTTTAAGCTGGCGGAACGCGCCATGGCATTCCCGCCGCGCAAGATTGCATCGGCCTTCCGCGCCCTGCTTAAGGCAAACCGGCTGCTGGTGTCCAGTCAAACCGACAGCCGACTGATTCTGGAGTCGCTTATTGTGGCGATCTGCGCCGCGCCGCGCTCCGCCGCAGCCCGTTGACGCCGGGTCAGGAAATCAGTCCGAACCACCAACGTGCATCCGCCTGCTCCGAGGTCAGTCC
>JAEWSS010000235.1 GCA_023459755.1 Verrucomicrobiota bacterium
TTTCAGATGGCGCAGAATGGTGGCCAGCGTATGCCCCTTCAGATATTTCATCGTGAAGAACGGCGTACCGGAGGAGTCGCGGCCGAGGTCGTGAATCGGGATGATGTTCGGGTGTTCGAGTCTGGCGGTAAGCCGAGCCTCCATGATGAAGCGGTTGACGAGCTGGGGCGGCCGTTCCTTCCAGTCCGGCATCGTGGCCATGGCCACTTCGCGCTGCATTTCGGCGTCATACACCAGCAGCACGGTTTTCATGCCGCCGAACCCGATACTGCGGACGAACCGGTAACGGCCGTCGTCGCGTTGCGGCAGCGAATCCCGCGTGTTGTCGGCCAGAGTCAGCGGCGGCAGCTCGGACGGAACTGCCGCGGAGCTTTCCACGGTTTCTTCGGAAGAATCCATCATAATGGAGTCTTCAGCCATTTCATCGACCTTGGTCATGATTCACCTCGGCTGTCGCGGCGGCCGTCGGCCGCCTTCCAATGTGCTATTTCAGTTTGATTTCCGACTCGCCGCGGACGGCGGCGGCGTTGATCAGACATTTTTTCACTTCTTTGCGATCCGGGATGGCGTACATGATGTCCAGCATCAGTTCTTCCAGCAGGGCGCGCAGTCCGCGTGCGCCGGTGCCGCGTTTTTCCGCCTGAAGCGCCAGTTCCTCCAGCGCGTCGTGAGTGAATTCCAGATCGACATTGTCCATTGCCAGCAGTTTTTTGTACTGCTTGACCAGGGAGTTTTTCGGCTCGGTGAGAATCTTCATCAGGTCGGTTCTGGACAGCGGAGCCAGATAGGTCAGCACCGGCAACCGCCCGACGAGTTCGGGAATGATGCCGAATTTGACCAGATCCTCGGTTTCGCAGTAGCTGAGGAAATTGTCGCTGCTCAAGTGCCGTCCGGAGGCCTGAACTTCGGCTTTTTCGTCATTTTTGTCGAATCCGAGCACCTGACGACCGACCCGGCGTTGAACCAGTTTGTCCAGTCCGATGAATGCGCCGCCGCAGATGAACAGAATATTGGTGGTGTCCACATGCAGATAGCTCTGTTCCGGGTGCTTGCGTCCGCCCTTCGGCGGAACGTTGGCCACGGTGCCCTCAAGGATTTTGAGCAGCGCCTGCTGAACGCCTTCGCCGGAAACGTCGCGGGTAATCGACACATTGTCGGTTTTTCGGGCGATCTTGTCGATTTCGTCCACATAAATGATGCCGATCTGGGCGCGCTCGATGTCGTATTCCGCCGCCTGAACCAGACGGAGGATGATGTTTTCCACGTCTTCGCCGACGTAGCCGGCCTCGGTCAAGGTGGTGGCGTCGCAGATGCAGAACGGTACATCGAGCATTTTCGCCAGCGTGCGGGCGAGCAGGGTTTTTCCACTTCCGGTGGGGCCGAGCAGCAGAACGTTGCTTTTTTCCAGGTCAACGTCCGGGAATCCGGCGTCCGGCGCGGTGGAAAGCTGGGACTGGAGGCGCTTGTAATGGTTGTAGACCGCCACCGACAACACCTTTTTGGCGTGTTCCTGACCGACAACATAATCGTCAAGTCCGGTTTTCAGCTGTGAAGGCGTCGGCACTTTGAGGCCGGCAATATAGGCGTCCCGGATTTTTTCCCGGTTGCGTTCGTTGGCGGTTTTTACCTTGTCGCCGAGCATTTCATTGCACGCGGCAACGCAGCGTTCGCAAATGAACGCTCCGTTGTTTCCGGCCACCGCCTGGGTTTTTCCGTCCTCAAGCGGCGCGCCGCAGAAAGAGCAGCAGACTTTATTGTTGCGACGGTCGCCGCCGTTGTTTGACGAAGACATTGGCAATCCTTATCGTTTAGACTCAACCACGTGATCGACCAACCCGTAACTCACCGCTTCCTCAGCGGAGAGAAAGAAGTCGCGATCGGTGTCTTTTTCCACCTTTTTGAGTGTTTGTTTGGTATGTTTTGCGATGATTCCGTTCAGTGTGGCGCGGGTGCGCAGGATTTCCTGAGCCTGGATGTTGATGTCGGCTGCGGTTCCCTGAGCGCCGCCCCACGGCTGATGGATCATGATCCGGGAGTTCGGCAGTGCAAAGCGTTTTCCGGCGGTGCCGGCGCAGAGCAGAACCGCGCCCATGCTGGCGCACTGACCGATGCAGTACGTCTTCACATCGCAGCTCAGCACCTGAATGGTGTCATATATTGCCAGACCGGCCGAGCAGGACCCGCCGGGAGAGTTGATATAAAGATCAATGTCCTTTTTGGGGTCTTCGCTCTGCAGATAAAGCAGTTGCGCCACGATAAGATTGGCGACGTCGTCGTCGATCGGGGTGCCGAGCAGTACGATGCGGTCCTTGAGCAATCTGGAATAGATGTCGTAACCGCGCTCGCCGGCTCCGGTCTGTTCGACCACCATCGGGACCAGCATGGATTTTTCCTTCATGGCGTAACCTCCTCAGTCTCTATTGTTGTTTGAACAGCCGCCGACAGGCTTATTTACCGGCGTACTCGGCGATTTTGTCGAGCGTCTTGTTCATCAGGATGTTGTTGCGCAGATTTTCAATCGAGCCGTTGCGGCTCAACAGTTTGCGGAACTCATCCTCTTTGTAGCCGTAGTAGCGGCTCATGACTGCGATCTGGGCGTCGAGTTCGCTGTCTTCCACGGTTATGTTTTCCATGTTGGCGACCTTGCGCAGGATCAGTTCCTTGCGGAGGTTGAGGCGGGCCATGGCCTCGGCCTGGGTCTTGTGATTTTCAAGTTCGGTCTTGAACTTTTCGGCGTCGTCGTCGGTCTTGACCTGACGGGCGGCGATTTCGCGCAGCTCCTTTTCGGTTTCCGACGCGAGGAGGTCGGCGGGCAGTTCAAACTCGGAGACCTTGCTGTCAAGTTCGTTATAAACCTTGTCCACGATCTCGGAATGGCGCTTCATCTCGGCTTCGCGCAGAGAATTGGTGCGGATGTTTTCCTTGAGCGCGTCGATGTTCTCGGCCTGCATCTTGGCGCAGAGTTCGGCGTCGGCGAGCGGCGCGCGGCGCTGGATGCCGTGGACTTTGACGGTGTATTTTACGGTTTTTCCGGCGAGAGCGGCCTCGCGCCAGTCGGCGGGATAGGCGGCGTCGAAGGTGTATTCCTTGCCGACTTCCGCACCGGTGAGGGCGGCGGTGGCTCCCGGAATCTGTTCGGGCTCGTTAAGCCACAGATAGTTGTCGTCGCTGGCGACGGCGCGGGAAAGCGCGGCCGGCGCGTCGGCGGGCAGTTCGAAGTCGGAGGTGTAGGAGACCTTCAGCATGTCGTCGGCCACGGCGGGGCCGGTGACCTCGGCGTAATTGCCGTACATGTTGCGGAAGTAGGAAAGACGCTCTTCGACCTGCTCGTCGGTAACGGCGGCGGCTTCGGCTTCGATCTTGAAGCTCTTGTAGTCGGGCA
>JAEWSS010000236.1 GCA_023459755.1 Verrucomicrobiota bacterium
ATGTTCGAGCGCTGTCTTACCATGGCCGACTCTCCGGAGCGCACCGAGCTGTATCGGAATATGGTGGCGTTCCTTCAGTCAAAACAACCGTGGATATTCGAATCGTATCCGATCCGTTTCCGGCTGAAATACCCGTGGCTGCGCAACTATCTGCAATGCGATTTCGACTTCGTTCGTTGGAAATATCTGACCGCCGACCCGGAGATGCGGAAAACAATGGTGAAAAAATTTTCACCGCTGTCCTTTTCCGAACTAAACGCCGATTGATTTTCCCGGAAAGCATGTTACATTATGATAACGCCAGAATGACGGAGGTTAATTATGAAACGTTGGTGGATACGCAAGATCGCACGGTTGCGTGGAAAAATTTTACGCGAAAAAGCGTCGCCTGAATATATCGCCCGCGGTTGGGCGCTCGGAATGTTTTGCGGTTGCCTGCTGCCGTTTGGCGGGCAGTTGGTCGTGTCGATTCCGATGTCATTCCTGATTAAAGGCAGCAAGGTCGGCGCCGTGCTCGGCACGCTGATTACCAACCATTTTTCGATTTTCGTCATTTATCCGGCGCAGTGCTATGTCGGCAATCTGCTGATCGGCGGCGACCTCTCATACGGCCGGATCACGGCCGAAATTCACCGGGTCATTTCACTGGCGGAAAATGACGGCGCCGTCGCCGCGCTCAAGGGACTTATGGCGCTCGGATGGGACTTCGCCGCGCCGTTTTTTATCGGCGGTGCGCTTCTGACTCTGATCATGACGCCGCCGACCTACTTTTTTGTACTTCATCTGGTGCGCCGCTACCGTAAAAGACGCGATGAACGCCTGAAGCGCAAAAGTGCGGCCGCCGCACTCTGACCGGGGAGTTATAGTTGCATTTCCATTCCGACTTGAGCAGCTTTATTCATAATTACCTCCACTGACCGGGGCGTTATAGTTGCATTTCCATCGTTGTGGCCGATTTGCGGCATAAAAGCCGGAGATCGGTCTTGCAATCCGGGGATTTTGCGGTTACATTATATGAATGTAACTTTTTGGGAGTCCCGCTATAATGGAAAAATCGCTTGAACTGATGGGCCGTCGCATTCGCGAGGCGCGAACGGTGCTGGACATTCCGGTCGCCGAGATGGCCAGACTGCACGACATATCTGAAGATGAGTATTTGAAACACGAGGCCGGCGAGGTGGACAGTTCGTTCACTTTTCTGCTGCGCTGCGCCGAAAGGTTCGGCGTTGATATTGGAACGCTGGTTACCGGCGAGTCGCCGCGGCTGTCGGCCTATACGCTGACCCGGGCCGGGAAGGGCGTGCCGATCAAACGACGCGCCGGATTTGAGTATCTGCATCAGGCTGCTCATCTGAAGAACCGCTATTCCGAACCGTTCATCGTTACCGCTCCTTATGTGGACGATCAGGCGCCGATCCACCTTTCCAGCCACGCGGGGCAGGAGTTCGACTATGTGCTCAAAGGTCAACTGAAATGCCAGTTTGAGGATAAAATCGAGATTCTCGGCCCCGGCGACAGCGTTTATTACGACTCCGGCCGGCCGCACGGCATGGTGGCCGCCAACGGCGAGGAGTGCGTTTTCCTGGCGGTGGTCATCAAGCGCGAACTGGACAACGAACACGCCTTTGTGCCGACCCATGCCGCGGTTCACGCCGCTTCCGGCGAACTGCTTTACAAAAAATTTATGAAAGAAACGCTGGATGACGACGGACTGCTCAAGGCGGTTAAGTTCGATATTCCGGAAAACTTCAACTTCGCGTTCGACGTGCTCGACGTGCTGGCTGAAAAATCGCCGGACAAACTGGCGATGAAATGGATATCGGAAAATCACGAAATGCACGACTTTTCATTCGGCGAACTGTCGCGTGAGTCGAAGCGCGCCGCCAATTATCTGCGCGGCCTCGGCATCGGCCGCGGCGACCGCGTATGCTGGTGCTGAAGCGTCATTATCAGTTCTGGATCGCGCTCAACGCGCTGCACCGGATCGGCGCGATCGCGGTTCCGGCCAGCAATCAATTGTTGGCGCATGACTTCGAGTACCGTTTCAACGCCGGAAAGATTATGGCGATTATCGCGTCCGGCGAGGGCGACATCTGTCATCAGGTGGACGAGGCGTGCGCGACGTCGCCGTCGCTTAAAATCAAAATGATCGTCAACGGCGCCCGCGCCAACTGGCATGACTTCGACCGCGAAATGGCGGCCTACGACACCGATTGCGAACGGCTGGCTGAACAGAAAGCCACCGATCCGATGCTGATGTTTTTCTCCTCCGGCACCACCGGTTATCCTAAGATGGTGCTGCACAGCTACACCTACCCGCTGGGACACATCATCACCGCCCGCTGGTGGCACAATGTGGACCCGAACGGCCTCCATTTCACCATTGCCGACACCGGATGGGGCAAGGCGCTGTGGGGCAAAATATACGGCCAGTGGCTCTGCGAAGCCGCGGTGCTGACCTACGACTTCAATAAATTCGATCCGGCGGACATCCTGCCGATGTTCAAGCGCTACAACGTTACTACGTTCTGCGCGCCGCCGACCATGTTCCGGTTCTTTATCAAGGAGGACTTGAGCAAATACGACTTCTCCAGTCTGAAATACGCCACCACCGCCGGCGAAGCGCTCAATCCCGAGGTGTTCCACCAGTTCAAGGCGGCGACCGGGCTGAAGATTATGGAGGGGTTCGGGCAGACGGAAAGCACGCTGCTGCTGGGTAATCTGGTCGGCATGACGCCGCGGCTGGGATCAATGGGCAAGCCGACTCCGCAGTACCAGGTTGATCTGCTCGATCATGACGACAAGCCGGTGGCCGCCGGCGAGGTCGGCGAAATCGCAATCCGGGCGCGTCAGGACGAGGTGTGCGGACTTTTCCACGCCTATCAGAATGACGATGAAATGACCGCGCAGGCCTGGCGCAACGGCTATTATCACACCGGCGACACCGCCTGGCGCGACGAAGACGGCTACTTCTACTATCACGGGCGGGTGGACGATGTGATAAAATCGTCCGGCTACCGCATCGGACCGTTCGAGATCGAAAGCATCCTGATGGAGCTGCCGTACGTTCTGGAGTGCGCTGTCACCGGAGCACCGGACCCGATTCGCGGTCAGGTGGTAAAGGCCACGATTGTGCTGGTGCGCGGCAAGACCGGGTCGGACGAACTGGTCAAGGAAATCCAGACTTACGTTAAGACTCATACCGCGCCGTACAAGTATCCGCGGCGGGTTGAATTTGTCACCGAGCTGCCCAAGACCAGCAACGGCAAGATCCGCCGCGCCGCATTGCGCGAGCGCGACAATCGCAAGTAGTTTTTCGATAAAATAAAAACTCCGTATGCGGCGTTGGTCGCTTACGGAGCTTTTTTTTGAACTTCGACTTTGTTATGTCAAGAGTTGGCGGCCGTCAGCCGTCGGCTTTGGTCAATTTACGGATTCTTCTTCAGAGATAAGGCCGAGTTTGCGCAGGCAGAACTGTTTGAACGGCGTGCAGACGCAGACGCCAATCGGCTTTCCGGTCAGGAGTTGGCACACCTCCATTCCAATCAGCGGCGCGAGGTATTTTTCAAATACCGGCAGCTCTTCCGCCTCAATCTCCTCCAGCGTTACGCGGCGCGGATTGCGGAGCAGAAAATCGACCACTTCACCGAGATGGTTCAAGCGGACGAACAGCAGTTTGCCGATATTCTTCATGCCGCCGAAACAAACTTCAAGGCAGTACGGCCCCAGTGCGCAGATTGCAATTTCGACTGAGATCAGGCGTGGATGATACCAGCCGCCGCAGAGATAGTACGACGACCGGTTGTCATATTTTTCCGGGTCGGTGGAGTCCAGGTTGTTGTCGCGTTTGCCGAGAAAATAGAAAATCGACCAGAACGCCAGCAGCCCCAGATAGCCGAGCAACAGTATCTTAATGTCATAGCTATAGTTGTATCTCAGCGAATGTCCGAAGCATAGTCCGACGATGACCACGAAGAAGAAGACCAGTCCCAGCAGGGCAAAAAATATTTTCATCACTTCTTTGCCGATCTGATGCCAACGCCATTTTTTCAACAGTGCAAGCGCGATCATTTTTCCTCGTGGTCGTTGTTTTTCGAGCGGTCAGTAACGGTAACTCTCCGGCTTGAACGGTCCGTCCTGCGGCACTCCGATATAGTCGGCCTGCTCTTTGGTGAGCCGGCTGAGGTGGGCGCCGAGTTTTTCCAGATGCAGCAGGGCGACTTCCTCGTCAAGTTTTTTGTCGATCAGGTAGACTCCGGGACGGCGTTCCGGGTGATTCTTGATGTCAAGTTGCGCCAACACCTGATTGGTGAATGAACAACTCATGACAAAGCTCGGGTGTCCGGTGGCGCAGCCGAGGTTGACCAGCCGCCCCTCGGCCAGCAGGTAGATGGCGTGACCGTCCGGGAAGGTGTAGCGGTGAACCGGGCATTCGCTGCCCTTGATTTCAAGTTTTTCCACACCGGGCGCCGCGTCGAGTTTTGCCACCTCAATCTCGTCGTCGAAGTGACCGATGTTGCAGACTATCGCCTGATCCTTCATCTTTGACATGTGGTCAAGCGTGATGATCCGGCAGTTGCCGGTGCAGGTGACGTAGAGATCCGCCTCGGGAAGCGCCTCTTCGATCGTACAGACCTGAAACCCGGCCATGCACGCCTGAAGCGCACAGATCGGATCGACTTCGCAGACCAGCACCTTTGCACGTTCGTTCCGCAGCGCCTCGGCGCATCCCTTGCCCACGTCGCCGTATCCGCAGACCATGACGGTTTTACCGGACAGCATTACGTCAAGCGCGCGTTTAATGCCGTCGGTCAGCGAATGACGGCAGCCGTAGATATTGTCAAATTTGCTCTTGGTGACCGAGTCGTTGACGTTGACCGCCTGAAACAGCAGTTCATTCCGCTCCGCCATCTGAATCAGACGATGTACTCCCGTAGTGGTTTCCTCCGATACGCCCTTGACCCTGGCCGCAACGCGGTGCCAATGGTTTGGATCTTCCTTCAGCACCTTTTTCAACAGGTCGTTGATGACCTTGCATTCATGCACGTCGGTCGGAGCGTCAAGGATGGACGGATCATTTTCCGCCGCCACACCGCGATGGATCAACAAAGTGGCGTCGCCGCCGTCGTCCACAATCTGATCCGGCCCTTCATTGTCCGGGTAGGTGAGGGCGCGATAGGTGCACTCCCAGTATTCCTCCAGCGTTTCGCCCTTCCAGGCGAATACCGGAACGCCGCGTTTGGCAATGGCGGCCGCCGCGTGGTCCTGAGTGGAGAAGATGTTGCATGACGCCCAGCGCACATCGGCGCCGAGGTCGCACAGCGTTTCGATCAGCACCGCGGTCTGGATGGTCATGTGCAGGCTTCCGGTGATGCGGACGCCCTTCAGCGGTTGCAGCGGCGCATATTTACGGCGGGCGGCCATGAGTCCGGGCATTTCGTGTTCGGCAATATCAAGCTCCCGGCGTCCGAATGCGGCCAGGTTGATGTCTTTGACTTTGTATTCCATCGTGATCTCCGTTGGTTGGCAATGAGTTCGGCGGCGGACGAATCTGCGTCCGGCTCCGGTTCAGATTTTCAGTTTGAGCCAGATCGACAGCCAACGTTCCGCCGGGATCGTTGTGCCGGTCACTTTGACCGCCTCACTGCCCAGCGTTGCGCCGAAAAAGGCGCATTTTTCGATCGGCTGACCGTAAAATATTCCATACATGAAACCGGCCTGAAACAGGTCGCCGGCTCCGGTTGTGTCCACCGCTTCGGTTTTGAACGCCTCGAAGCGCTCGATTTTTCCATCTCCGGACTTTACCGCACAGCCGTCGGCGCCAAGTTTGACCACTGCGGTCGCGCAGTATTTTCCAAGCGTCGCGGCCAGCTGCTCCGGCGGCAGTGGTTTGCCGCAGAATGCCGCGGCCTCATCCGCGTTGGCGAAAACGATTTCAACTTTCGGAAGAACCGCCGCGATCCGGTCGCGGTATT
>JAEWSS010000237.1 GCA_023459755.1 Verrucomicrobiota bacterium
GTACTGGTGTCGTTCATCGTGTTTGTGAAGATCGCCAACCGGACGAAATACGGCAAATTCGGCTTCGACTTCCTGAAGTACCGGATGCCGCTGTTCGGGCCGATTGTGTCAAAAGGCAGTATTTCCCGGTTCGCCCGTACGCTCGGCACGCTGATGTCGGCCGGTGTGCCGGTGCTGACCGCGCTGAACATCGTGCGCGACACCTCCGGCAACGAAGTTGTGGCGAACGCGGTGCAGAAGGTGCACGACGCGGTGAAGGAAGGCGAAGGCATCGCCGCGCCGCTGAGCGTGACCAATGTGTTTCCGCAGATGGTAATCAGTATGATCGAAGTCGGTGAAGAGACCGGCCGTCTGCCGGACATGCTTGAAAAGATCGCCGACACCTACGACGAGGAAGTGGACAACGCGGTCAACGCTCTGACCTCGCTGATCGAACCGTTACTGATCATCGTGATGGGCGGCATGGTAGGCGTGATCGTCATCGCCATGTTCCTGCCGCTGATCTCGCTGGTGGATAAACTTTCGGGCTAGACTATGGCAAAACTTCCGGTTTTCGCGGTCATTATGGCCGGCGGGCGCGGCGAGCGGTTCTGGCCGCAGAGTCGCGCCAGCAAGCCGAAGCAGCTGCTCCGGCTGATGGGGAATCTGACAATGGTTGAACAGGCGGTGGAACGGCTGTTGACCATCGTCGATCCCCGGCATATCCTGGTGATCGCCAACAAAGATTATGCGGACCCAATGCGGCGGCTGCTGACAAAACTGCCGCCGGAAAACATTCTGGGCGAAATATTCGGCCGCGACACGGGATGCTGTGTGGCGCTGGCCGCCGGAGTAATCCGCCACCGCGCCGGCGACAAACCGGCGGTGATGGTGGTGTCTCCGGCCGACCATGTGATCCGCGATATTCAGGGCTTCCGCCGTTCGATGTCCGACGCGGTGGAGGCGGCCGAAACCACCGGAAAACTGGTGACGCTGGGCGTGCGTCCGGCGTTTGCCTCGACCGGATTCGGATACATACTTCAGGGCGACGAGGTTTGCACGGGAAGCAACGGTACCAGGTTTCGGACGGTCTGCGGATTTTCCGAAAAGCCGGACGCGGCGACCGCGGCGAAGTATATGGCCGAAGGGCGGCGCTGGAACAGCGGTCTGTTCGTCTGGCGCACCGACACGCTGACCGAGGAGCTTAAAAAACACGCTCCGGCGCTGAACATGCTGGCCGGAGCCGCCAAAAACGGCGAAGGCGAACATCGGATAGACCGGGTAATGGCCGAAGACTGCGCCGGACTGGAAACGATTTCAATCGACTACGCGTTGATGGAGAAGTCGGACGCGGTGATCGTCGGGGATGTGGAGTTCGACTGGCTTGACGTCGGCAGCTGGCTGTCCATCCGCAATCAGCTGCGGGCCGGAGAAAACAACAACGTCGCCCAGGGAATGTATACGCAGATCGACTCGCACAACTGCAGCGTGGTGACCACGCCGGGGCATCTGGTGGCTACGATCGATGTCGATGACCTCATAATTGTTCACACGGACGACGCCACGCTGGTTTGTCCGTCCGGGTCGGCGCAGCGGGTCAAGGAGCTGGTGCGCAAACTCAGCGAAAAGCCGGAGTTGCGCAAATTTTTATGATAACCGTGCTCAATGTCGGCAACACGCACACGCAGATCGCCGTCTACCATCCGGAAACGGGTGAATTCAACGCCATGCGCATTGAACCCACCGCGCACTTCCCGGTATCGGATCTGAAAGGTGAAATTGCGGCGGCCTGCGTGGTGCCGGAGGTTGGGCTGAAACTGAAGAAGCTCGGAGCCTTTATGGTCGATGCCGGCCACTGCGCCGGACTTGACCTCTCGCAAATCGACCGGACAACGATCGGAGCCGACCGGCTGGCCAACGCGGTGGAGTTGCGGTCGCGGGGTGTATTTCCGGCGGCGGTCATGGATTTTGGAACCGCAATAACTTTGGAGTCACTGGACGCCGAAGGCCGTTTTGCCGGCGGAGCGATCATGCCGGGGCGGGCGCTGCTGCGCCGGATACTGGCACAGGGAACCGCCCAACTGCCGGAGGCGGAGTGGAGCGAAGACGCGCCGGACAAACTTGGAACCGACACCGATTCGGCAATCCGGCTCGGGGTTGACCGCGGTGCCGTCGGCGGCGCCGCGGCGGTGATCGCCACCGCGCGACGGCAATTGGGCGACCGGCTCATGGTAACGGCCATCGGCGGCGACTCCGGACTTTTTATGCGACATATAAAAGATTTAATTGACGGCGGGCCGCTGTTCACGCTGCGCGGCATCGTCAAATGCTGGGAGAACAAATAAGATGCGGGTCAAGATTTGCGGAATACAAAATGAAGCGGAACTGGAGACCGCGGTAAAGGCCGGAGCCGACGCGGTCGGATTTCAGGTCGGTCAGGTTTACGCCTCGCAAAGTTTCATACTTCCGAGCACGGCGCGGCGACTGGCGGAAAATCTGCCGGTATTCATCACTCCGGTGCTGGTGACCCACCTCAACACCGCGGAGGCGATCTTTGAATTGCTCGACCATGCGGAGATTTATGCGGTTCAACTCACCGACTGCCAGGTGGACGAAGTCGCGAAGCTGCGCGACAAACTGCCGGCGGCCGGAAAGATCATCTATACCGAATATGTTCACGAGCAGATCAATGAAATGAAGATGGCCGAACTTCTGCCGCTGATCGACGCGATCAATCTGGACTGCTACAATCTGGCGTCCAATCTGGTCGGCGTGGATTCGCCGAACAAATGCTACGCCTGGGGCGCCGGGGCCGAATATGTGAAGCGGGCGGCACTTCCGGTGATCCTGAGCGGAAGACTTAACGCCGGCAATGCCGCCGAGGCGATCGCCGCCGTCCGCCCCTATGCGGTCGACGCCTGCACGCAGCTGAAAAACGCCGACGGCGTGCTTGATCCGGCAGTGTCGGCTAATTTTATCTGGGAATGTAAAAAAAGTTTTTTCACCATAAATCACCGAGGGAATGAAAATGCGTAGACTTCTTACCGGATTGACCATGCTGGCCGCCGTAACGCTGACGGCTCAAAGCCCGACCGAAAACGCGACCGCGCCCGAAGACAAAATCGTGACCACGGCCGCGGCGGTCGAAACTCCGGCGGCGGAGCATGGCAATCTTTATAATATCGGGCGTGGATTCGCCAATATTTTCACCTGCTTCCTTGAAGTGCCGCGCAGCATCGTCTACCGGAACAGCGAAATACCGTTCTGGGGCTTTGTGGGCGGAGCGGTTGAAGGAGCCGGACTCACCGGGGTTCGCGCCTTTTCCGGCGTAACCGACGTGATTTTTGTCGGCTTCGACCGCGGAGTCTGGTTCAACGACACCACCTTTCAGGACTTTGTCTGGGAGTCGGAGTGGCTGCCCGTGGAGAATGTGAAATGAGCAAAATACCGGAAATTGATTTTGAACAGCTTGACGCGCTGATCGCACTGGCGCTGAACGAAGACCTCGGCGACCTGGGCGACGCGACCACTTTGGCGGTCATCCCGGCCGGACTGGCGGCGCACGCGGTGCTGCTGGCCAAAGAGGAATGCGTCTGCGCGGGGCTGCCGGTGGCGGCGCGCGTCTTCGCCAAGGTTGACCGCAGCATAAAATTCACGCCGCTGGTGGAAGAGGGAACGTTATGCGCCAAGGGGACGCTGCTGGCGCGGATTGTCGGTCCGGCGCGGGCTCTGCTTACCGGCGAACGCACCGCGCTGAATTTTCTTCAGCGGCTCTGCGGCGTGGCCACGGTGTCGCGCCGATATGCGCTGGAGCTTGAAGGAACCAATGCGAAAATTCTCGACACCCGGAAGACGACGCCCGGCTTCCGCAATCTGGAAAAATATGCGGTGGCGGTCGGCGGAGCGACCAATCACCGCATCGGACTTTACGACCGGATAATGATCAAGGACAACCACCGTGAACTCGCCGG
>JAEWSS010000238.1 GCA_023459755.1 Verrucomicrobiota bacterium
GTCCGCTGGCGAAACCGGAATGCGCGGCAAAACGGCCCGAACTCGACGGAAATACCCACAAGTGCGCCTGTTTCTTTGCATAACGGGTTGAAATCGTCGATTCATCGTGTATAGTATTAGATTTTTGGGCAGACACCATATTGAAAGGAAGTCGATCTATGAGCAAAGCATACAATGTCGCAGTAGCCGGAGCGACCGGAGCCGTTGGCGTCGAGATGGTCAAGACGCTTGAAAAACGCAACTTCCCGGTTAAAAACCTGAAACTTCTCGCCTCCAGCCGTTCGGCAGGAAAGACTATGAAGTTCAAGGGTGAGGATATTGTCATCGAGGAACTTACTCACGACTCGTTCAAGGGTGTCGATATCGCGCTGTTCAGTGCCGGCGGCGACATCTCCCGCGAGTTTGCCAAGTCGGTGGTCGATTCCGGCGCGGTCATGATCGACAATTCCAGCGCGTTCAGAATGTTTGAAGACGTTCCGCTGGTGATTCCGGAAGTCAACCCGGAAGACATCAAATGGAACAAGGGCATCATCGCCAATCCGAACTGCTCCACCATCATCATGCTGGTGGCGGTTGCCCCGCTCCATCGCGCAAAACAGCTGAAACGCCTGGTCGCCGCCACCTATCAGGCCACCAGCGGCGCCGGAGCAAAGGGAATGGACGAACTGCTCGTACAGACCAAACAGATTCTCAACGGCGAGCCGATCACCCCCAAGGCATTCGCCCACCGCATTGCGTTCAACCTGATTCCGCACATCGACACTTTCCTTGACAACGGCTACACCAAGGAAGAGTTGAAGATGCTCAATGAAAGTCGCAAAATGCTGCATGCCCCCGATCTTCGGGTGTCCTGCACCTGCGTTCGGGTTCCGGTAATGCGCGCCCATTCCGAGGCGCTTAATCTTGAGTTCGCCAATGAAATCACGCCGGATGAAGCGCGCGCGATTCTGGCTCAGGCACCGGGCGTCACCGTGGTGGACGATCCCGCCGCCAAACTTTATCCGATGCCGATTGACGCCACCGAAAAATACAATGTGCTGGTCGGACGCATCCGTCAGGATATTTCGCGTGAAGACAAGCGCGGTCTTGATATTTTTGTGGCCGGCGACCAGGTGCTGAAAGGCGCCGCACTGAACGCGGTTCAGATTGCCGAACTGCTTTAACCGCCACCAGAAACTACGATCCCGGATGGATTTACCGTCCGGGATTTTTTATTTCCGCTCCGGGATGGTGCAGATCAAAAACGTTGGTGGACGATCGGCGGTTAATGCAAAATACAGCTGACAAAAATGCGAATGCCGCCTTGAGACAAAAAACACGCCAAAATTCGGCGGCATCATAAAATTGTAAAAATAAATTGCCGCGCGAAAGGCACGTCAATGCGAGGCGCTGAAGCTGGCACTCATCAGCGGCACAACGAAACTCCCAGCGTATGCCGGATAACGAATGTCCGCCGTCAGCACCAACCATCCGCCGTCCTCTTACGGGTCGGCCATTCGGCCGGTCACTGCATCAACAATCGTCCGGCGCCGCTATTCATCGTATATCTTGAAAAATCCGATCACAACCGCCGCGTAGACTTCCAGTCAATATCTGAACCGCAAAGCGGCGGAATGCCCCATCAATGAACGGCAAAACGGAAAAATGGCCCATCAATGAGTCAGCGCCGCGTAGACTTCCAGTCAATATCTGAACCGCAAAGCGGCGGAAAGTCAACTGCAAAAAAAACAAAAGCGCACGCCCGGGATACTCCCGATCGTGCGCTCCGTCAACATTCGGCCCGAAGGCTTACTTGTTCTTATGCCGCAAAGCCTTCAGCTGCTTCTTACGCTTATGCTTGGCGATCTTGCGACGACGCTTTTTCTTCAAATTACCCATTTCATCGACCCCGTATTTGTGTTGCTTACGCCTGAATGCCGTTCATGACCAGCATCAGCTGTGACTTCTTGTTGGAGGCCTTGTTGCCGTGAATCACGCCAACCTTGGCCGCCTTGTCCAGCAAACTGCAGCATTCCCGCAGCAGGGCGGACGCCTGTTCCGAATCTTTGGCGGCAACGGCCGCGCGGAATTTCTTCTCACTGGTCTTGATCGCGCTCTTTCTGGCGCGGTTGCGCAAATTGGCAAGTTTGCTGGTGCCGATGCGCTTGATTGCTGACTTCAAATGTGCCATTGTTTTCTTTCCTGATTTCGACTTTATGTTAAAACTAAATCAAATTCCAAAGTTATAGAACATTAAATTTGCCACAAGATTCAAAATATTCAAGTTTAAAGCACCAAAAAATGACAAAAAAAACGGTTTTTCTCATAAAAGACGACAATCCCCGGAGCAACGGGAAAAAAAAGGACAAAACTGAACTTCCGCACTTGATAGTTCCCGTTTATTGTATATATTAACAACACAAGTGCAGAAGTTGCAAAGTGGGTAGCGCAATTGTACCCGCTTTTTTTATCCCGTTGCGGGCTGCACATAAAATGGCAATAAGCGTACAGATTGAACTATAAGGAGGATCAGATTATGGCCAACATGCTCCTGGCGATGCTTCAAAATATTGAGCAGGAACGCGGAATAAGCCGCGAACTTCTGGTTTCGGCGCTTGAAACTGCGATACTTACCGCCGCGCGTAAAAGCATTCACCCGGCAAACCAGCTCAAGGTCAAGGTTGATCCCGAAACCGGAAACATTCAGGCGTGGGCGCTGCTCCAGGTAGTCGAAGAAAACCCGACGCCGGATCAGCTGCTCTATACCCGGGCGGTCGAAAAATTTCCCGATGTGAAAGTCGGAGACGTCATTGAGTGGGAAGTCACGCCGCGCAATTTCGGGCGCATCGCCGCCTCCACCGCGCGACAGGCGATTTTCCAACAGCTCCGCAAGGCGGAAAAGGAAATGGCATCCGAAGAATTTGCCGCCAACCTCAATCAGATCATTACCGGCAAAGTCCGCCAGTTTGAAGGCGGCGGCATTGTGATCGACTTCCAAAAGGCACAGGGGCTGCTGCCGGCCAAGGAAAAGATTCCCGGCGAACAGTACATGACCGGCGACCTGATCAATGCGCTGCTGCTGAAAATCGACACCGCCGGCTCCGGGCCGAGTCTGCTGGTTTCCCGGTCGCATCCGGACTTTGTCCGTCGGCTTTTCGAGCGGGAAGTGTCCGAAATCCGCGACGGCGTGGTCAAGATTATGAACGTCGCACGCGAAGCCGGCAGCCGGACAAAAATCTCCGTGGCCAGCTCCGACCCGCGCATCGACCCGGTAGGCTCATGCGTCGGCATCCGCGGCAGCCGCGTCCGCGCCGTAACCGACGAACTCAACAACGAGCGGATCGACATCGTGCCATACGACGCCGATATTGTCAAATACTGCCTCAACGCGCTTCAGCCGGCCAAGGCTCAGAGCGTGGAAGTCAACGAGGAAAAACACGAACTTACCGTTCTGGTCAGCCCCGAACAGAGCAAGCTGGTGTTCGGTAAAAAAGCTCAGAACGTCCGGCTCAGCTCAAAACTGCTGAACTGGAACATCACCATCCGCACGATCGGCGCGCCGCAGGAGGCTTTCGAGGAGAAAATCCAGAAGGCCACCCGTGAACTGGCCGACAACTTCGGCGTGTCCGAAGCGTGCGCGGCAATTTTAATCAGCAACGGCTATATCACCGTCGACGGCCTGCGCGCCGCCGGACGGGACGCGGTTCTGGCGCTTGACGGCGTCGACCACGACGAACTCGCCGCCGCTTTCGACCGCCTTGAAGAAGCGGCGGAATGACTTTAAGGAGGTCTGTTTTGAAAAAATTAAAAGTAAAATCGCTCGCGGAAACCTACGGCGTGTCCCCCAAGACGATTCTTGAGGAACTTGCCGGACAGGGCATCGAGCTGAACGACCCGGCGGCACTTATTCCGCCGGATATGGTGGAACTGGTCGAAGACTACTTCACAAACCTTTATCAGGCGAAAAAACGCGAAAAGAAGTCGGCCGCCGAAGACGCCGGCGATCAGGGCGATAAAATCAATCTCACCAGCCCGATCGTGGTAAAGGTGCTCGCCGAGGCGCTCGGGAAACGCCCGAACATCGTCATCAGCGACCTGATGAAGATGGGCGAACTGGCCAGCATCAACCAGGCGATCAGCGAAACCATAGCGAAAAAACTCTGCAAACAGTACGGGATCACACTGGTCATCGCGCCGCCGGAGGAAAAAAAGCCGGCGTCCGTCCCCAAAAACGACGTCTTCGTGGACAACCCCGACGACCTGCGCGACCGCCCGCCGATCGTGACCTTCATGGGACACGTCGACCACGGCAAGACTTCGCTTCAGGACGCCGTCCGGCACACCCATGTGGTTGACGGCGAGGCCGGACGGATCACCCAGCACATCGGCGCGTCCACCGTCATTCACAAAAACAAGCCGATCACGTTCATCGACACCCCCGGACACGAGGCATTCACCCAAATGCGTTCGCGCGGCGCCAACGTTACCGACATCGTGGTTCTGGTGGTGGCGGCCAACGAGGGATTCAAACCGCAGACGATCGAGGCGATGAACCACGCGCTCGCGGCAAAAGTGCCGATTATCGTGGCCGCGAACAAAATCGACCTGCCCGACGCCGACATCAACAAGGTCATGCTTAACATGCAGCAGAACAATTTGATGTGCGAGGCCTGGGGCGGCGAAGTCGGCGTAATACCGGTTTCCGCAAAAACCGGCGCCGGCCTGAACGAACTGCTCGACCGCATCCTGCTGGAAAGCGAAATGATGGAGCTTAAAGGCAATCCCAAGCATCCGGTGGACGCCGTGGTGCTGGAGGCCCAGCTGGAGAACGGGTTGGGTCCGACCGCCAGTGTCATGGTGCGCAACGGCACGCTGCGCCTGGGCGATATTGCGCTGTGCGGCTCCTACTGCGGAAAAATTCGTCTGCTGTTTGACGATAAAGGCAAAAAAATCAAGTCGGCCGGGCCGAGCATACCGGTGCGGGTCATCGGGCTGTCCGGCATTCCGGAGGCGGGAGCGTTTCTTACCGTCTGCAAGAGCGAAAAAGAGGCGCGTGAACTCGCCGCGGCAAACGAGGAAAAAGAACGCAACCGCACGTTGGCGGTGAACACCATCGCCAGCGCCGACGACTTGTTCAGCAAACTCAAGGAACAGGAGCACAATTCGCTCCAATTGATCATCAAGTCGGACGTGCGCGGATCGGGCGAGGCGATTGAAGAGTCGCTCAAGAAACTGCCGTCGGAAAAAATCGCGGTGGAAGTGGTCATGAACAACGTCGGCGCGATCACGGAAAATGACGTGATGCTGGCGGCGGCCTCCGGCGCGATCATTGTCGGGTTCCACGTCCGGGTCAACCCCGGTGTCAACGAGCTGGCCAAGAAGCAGAACGTCGAAATACGTTTGTACAGCATCATCTACGAACTGCTGGAAGACATCACCGATGCATTGACCGGAAAACTTGCACCGGAAAAACGCGAAAAAGAACTCGGCAAAGCCAAGATTCTTCAGATTTTTGAGCTCCACAAGGGGCCGAAAGTCTGCGGCTGCATGGTCGAAAGCGGCGTGGTGAGAGTTGGCGCCAAGGCTCGGGTATTCCGTCACAAGCACTTGATTTACAATGGAGAGGTCGCATCGCTGCGGCGTTTTCAGGATGACGTCAAGGAGGTCAAAGTCGGCCTTGAGTGCGGCATCAGGCTGGACAACTTCGCCGACTTTGAAGAGGGCGACGACATCGACGTTTACGAAATCGAGCTGAAAAAGCCGACGCTGGATTAGACGAGACAACCGCGACTGGAGGCTTTTATGGAAAAAGTGGACAGACTGGTTCGTGTCAATGAACTTATCAAACGGGAGCTGGCCGGCTGTCTGGAATCCGGCCGGCTTCTGATGCCGGAGGGGATTCTGGTTTCGCTCACCGAAGTAAAATGTTCGGTTGATCTGCGCAGCGCCGAGGTTTTCTTCAGCGTCTTCGGCGGCGGAAGTGAAGCGCCGATGAAGGCGCTTCGCGCTCTGAGCCGTCAACGGATCGAACTGCAGGACGTGATCGGCCGCAATCTGAAATTCAAGCACACGCCGAAACTGAAATTTACGATCGACGATCGCATGGCCGAGGCGGACCGGGTGCTCCGGCTCCTCGACGGAACGGACAACGACAGTGACAAACAACAGAATTGATCTCGCCCGCGCCGCGGAACTGCTCCGCGACGCGCGGCATATTGCCGTTTTCACACATGAAAATCCGGACGGCGATGCCATCGGCTCGGCGGCCGGAATGACCGCGGTACTCAACGCCGCCGGACGGCGGGCCGAACTTTTTCTGTCCGCCATGCCGCCGAAAACATATCGGCAATTTGCCGGAAACGACTACCGTACCGAACTTTCGCAGGAGGAGCTTGCCGGATTCGATCTGGTGCTGCAGCTTGACACCGCCACGGAAAAACGGATTGCCGCCCCGATCGGCGTCAAAATAGACAACACGCTGCCGCTGCTGGTGGTCGATCACCACCCGGACAACACTGAATACGGCCGCTGGAATCTGGTGATGAAGTCGGCCGCAACCAGTGTCATCGCACTGGAGATTGCCGAAAAACTGATCGACCGGATACCGGAGACGGCGGCCACACTGTTTCTGCTCGGAATCGTGACCGACTCCGGCGGCTTCCGGTTCGACAACACCGATCCGGCCTGTCTGCGGGCCGCCGCCGGGCTGATCGAGCGGAACGCCGATTATCGCGGCATCATCGACGCGGTGTTCTTCACCCGCAGTCTCGACCGGCTCAAATTCGAGGCCGAACTGTTGAGCGACTGCCTCGACCTTCGGTGCGACGGAAAACTCGCAATAGTGAATATACCTCCGGCGCTGATCGCAAAATATCACATTGATATGGCGTCAACCGAAGGGCTGGTCGACGTATTCCGCTCGATCGAAGGGGTGGAGACCGTCGCCATGCTGTACTATCGCAAAGTCGGTCTTTTAAAAGTATCGCTGCGCGCCCGCAATCCGCGCCGTCCGGTGGGGCCGATCGCCCGCGCTTTGGGCGGCGGCGGTCACGAAATGGCCGCCGGATGTCTGATTGAAAACGGCAATCCGGTCTCCGCCGCAAAAACCATTACCGACCTTTTTGAAGGAACTCTTTAACAGCTTATGCGTTACAATCCAGCCAAACATCGGCTGCCGCCGTTTCCGGGATTCGGCATTCTGCTGGTGGACAAACCGAAGGAGTGGACCAGTTTCGACGTGGTCAACTGCCTGCGCGGACGTTTCAATATCCCCAAAATCGGCCATTGCGGGACGCTCGACCCCGCCGCCACCGGTCTTTTAGTGCTGGTGCTCGGCCGCTTCACCACGCTGGCATCAAAATTTTCCGGCGACAACAAAACCTACGAAGCGACAATCCGCATCGGCGTCGCCACCGACAGTCAGGACATGACCGGCAGCGTGATCGAGGAAAAGCCCTGGGAACATATCACCGCGGATGAAGTGCGGCGGGCGCTTGAGGCCAAGATCGGAAAATCCATGCAACTGCCGCCGATGGTGTCGGCGGTAAAAAAAGACGGGAAAAAACTTTACGAGCTGGCGCGCAAGGGAATAGAGATAGAACGCGACCCGCGCGAAATAGAAATTTTTTCGCTGAAGGTCGGCAAAATTGAACTGCCGCTGGCCGACTTTACTGTGGAATGTTCCAAAGGCACCTATGTGCGCACTTTATGCGATGACGTCGGCCGCGACCTCGGCTGCGGCGGAACACTGGAAAAACTGCGCAGGACGCGCTGCGGTCAATTCCATCTCGAAGACGCATTCCAGCTGGACGAGCTGAAAAGCATGGAACCGGAACAGTTGAACGATCGTCTGCATGAATTTCTGCTAAAACTCGGAGGCCTGAATGTACTCGCCTGACGAAATTGAAAACGCGGTAGCCGGATTGACGGTGCAGCCGGAAGGCGTCACGGTGGAACAGGCCGCGGAACTTTTGGGGCAACTGCCGGAGGACGGAGACGAACGCGAGGCACTGCTGGAACGGGTTGC
>JAEWSS010000239.1 GCA_023459755.1 Verrucomicrobiota bacterium
ACTATCTGGCCGTACTCCAGCTGCGCAAGGACGGCAACGCGCCGATCCTCTGTCTGGTCGGACCTCCGGGCGTGGGCAAAACTTCGCTCGGCCAGTCGATCGCCCGCGCGATGGGGCGGAAATTCATCCGGGTTGCACTGGGCGGCATGCACGACGAGGCGGAAATCCGCGGCCACCGCCGCACCTACGTCGGCGCCATGCCGGGCCGGATCATCCAGAACATGAAGCGGGTCGGCGTGGCCGATCCGGTGTTCATGCTCGACGAGATCGACAAAGTCAATTCCGACCAGCGCGGCGACCCGGCCAGCGCCCTGCTTGAAGTGCTTGATCCGGCGCAGAACAAGGCGTTTAACGACCACTACATTGAAATCGACTACGATCTGAGCAAAGTGTTCTTCATCGCCACCGCCAACGTGATGGACACCATTCCGGAACCGCTGCTTGACCGCATGGAGATCATTCGTCTGCCCGGCTACACCGGCAGTGAAAAGCGACAGATAGCCAAGCGATATCTGGTCAAACGCCAGCTCAAAGAAAATGGACTCACCGCCGCACAGTTGAGTTTTCCAATGGCGGCGCTGGACGAAATCATCAGCCACTACACCCGCGAAGCGGGCGTGCGCGAACTTGAACGGGTCATCGGCTCGGTGTGCCGCAAAATGACGCGACGCATTGTCTCCGGACAGGTGGCGGCCGACACCAAAACCACGGTTGACGCCAAACTGATTCACGAGCTTCTGGGAGCCAGAAAATATATGATGGACGAGGCGGAAGGACGCCCGGCGGTCGGCTCCGCGATCGGCATGGCCTGGACCAGCTACGGCGGCGTGATCCTGACGGTAGAAACCACCATGATGCCGGGCAAGGGCAATTTGAAGCTCACCGGCAGTCTGGGCAATGTGATGAAAGAGTCGGCGGAAGCGGCGTTCAGCTACATCCGCAGTCATGCGGAAAAATTCGGCGTCAAACCTGAGTTGTTTGAACAGAATGACTTCCATATTCATGTACCGGACGGTGCCACCCCCAAGGACGGGCCGTCGGCCGGCATCACGATCACCAGCGCGCTGGTGTCGCTGCTCACCGGTAAACAGGTGCGCGAACGGCTGTCGATGACCGGCGAAATTACGCTGGGCGGCAAAGTCACCGCCATCGGCGGACTCAAGGAAAAGTGCGTGGCCGCGCTGCGCGCCGGAATCAAGACCGTGGTCATTCCGAAAGAAAATGAGAAAGATTTGGAGGAGATCCCGGAGGAAGTCAAACCGCAGCTTGAATTCATCCCGGTGTCCACCATCAGCGAGGCGCTGCCGGTAATTTTCGGCCGGAAGGTGGAAAAATGAAAAAACTGACGGTTCTGTTCTGCGTATTGTATAGCGCAGTGTTTGCGTTGGCGGCCGCCGATCGACCGGTGCTGGACACGGCGGCGTTTCTCGCCCGGGTCCGCCACCCGACCGGACAGCAAAATTACGCCCGGCTTTACGGAACAGTCAGTCATCTGCGGCGCGGCGGAGAAACGGTGGAACTGCCGATTTATCTCGGCATTATGCTCACCGCCGACCGGCGGCTGTCGCAGGTGATAGTGGACAACCGCGAAGGATACCGTATCGGCCAGAGTTATACCTCAGGCGAGGAGGGAACCACCGTAACACCGCTCAAAGAAGGCGGCTACAAGGATTCGCAACTGGGAAAATTCGGCCTTCGGCCGGAGGATCTCAGTATGGCATTTCTGTACTGGCCGCTTGAGCGCGAGCTGGCTCCCACCACTTTCCGTACCGCCGACTGCCGGGTTCTGCTGCTGAAAAATCCGGAAAACAACGAAGCGGCCAAAGTAAGTATCGCCGCGGACTACTTTTTTCCGGTGAAAGTCGAATTTTTCGAAAAAATATCCGACCTTTCGAAACCGGTGCGCACCATGGAGGTGGAACGGTTCAAAGAAACCGCCAACGGCTTCTGGGTGCCGACGCAGTTAAAACTTCAGGGTCCCGGCTGGCGCACCAAGGTCGAATTCACCGAGGCCGAAGCCGCCGAGCTTGACCCGAAAAATCCGCCGGCAAATGTTTTCCGCAGTATAAAATAAGAGGTTTTGATGGTCGGAGCCGCCAACAAACGCTTGTATATCGGCATTCCGCACGGTTTTTGCGCCGGAGTGCGCCGCGCCGTGGCGGTGGTCGAGGCGGTGCTTGCAGCTGGCGGGTCGCGCAGGATTTTCGTATTCAACGAGATAGTCCACAATAACACGGTGGTGGACGAACTGCGCAAACGCGGCGTTGCCTTCATCCGGACGGTGTCGGAAGCCGAAGACGGCTCGATTCTGGTGTTCAGCGCCCACGGCGTAGGGCTGGACGTGATGAACGAGGCGGCGCGGCGCGACATTACGGTGATCGATGCCACCTGTCCGTTGGTGACGGCGCTTCACGCTCAGGCGCGCAAACTGGCCGCTGACGGCCGGAGAATCCTGCTGATCGGCAAACCCGGCCATCCGGAAATCATTGGTACGCTTGGTCAACTGCCGGATGAGCGTCCTGGAATTGTAGTGCCGGACGCGGCGGCAGCCGCCGCACTGCCGGACCTTGATGGACTGCCGGCGGTGCTGACCCAGACCACATTGAACAACGCCGCGATCGGACCGGTGCTGACCGCGTTAAAGCGACGTTTTGGAACCGGAGTAAAAATTGCGAATCATCACTGTTACGCCACCGAAAACCGTCAAAATGCGGTAAAAATGCTGGCGGAAAAATGTGAGTTGGTGCTGATAATCGGGTCGCCGCACAGCTCAAACTCAAAAGAGTTGTGCAAAGTTGCGGAAAATTCTGGGTGTCGGGCGAAACTGATCGACACGCCGGAGGAAATCGCGGCGGAGGAGTTGAGCGACATTGAAGCGCTTGGACTCACCGCTGGAGCCAGTGCGCCGCCGGAGCTGTTCGACGCCGCCGTACGCCGCCTTGCCCGACTTGGCTTTACCGACCGGCAAACGGTAACGGCGGCGGAAGAGAAAGTTGATTTTCCACTGCCGCCGATCAACATAAACTGAAGCAACGCCGAGACAACCCAACGCAGGGCAAGGCATTTTCGATTATTCCAGCAGTACAACGCAAACAAAAAATCGTAATAATAGCTATTGCAAATATTCCGGCAGGGCAAGGATAAACAATACAAGAATAAGCGATGCGCACGGCAAGTAAAGGCGAGCCAAAGGCAACGGCGGTAACGCGACGCAAGATAAGATAAACCAACGGCAACAGCGGCGGTAACACAACGCAAGGCATTTTAGATTATTCCAGCAGCATAACACAAATAAAAGATAGCAATAATAATCATTGCAATATTTTGGCTTGTCAAACTTGGTATCGCCGACCGGCCAACGACAACAGCGGTGTAAGGAAAAGCTAATTTCCCACTGCCATCGATCACCCTATCACGAGACAAAGCAACGCAAGACATTTTCGATTATTCCAACCGTATCCACCCGAACAAACAACAGCAACAATAACTATTGTAATATTTGGGATTATCAAACTGGGTATCGCCGATCGGCCAAGGGCAACACCAACGGCAGTAACACAACGCAAGACATTTACGTTTATTCCAGCAGTATAACGCAAACAAAAGATCGTAATAATAGCTATTGCAAATATTTCGACAAAGCAAGTATAGGCAATACGCTGGGCAAGCATTGTTTGCCAATGTCACTCATTATGACGAAACCAAACGATGCATTGCCGGATTATTCGCCACGCTCGCCACATACTCCGCTCAAAACGCTAAACGGGGGCGGCTGGTATCGAACGCTATGCAACATGGCTCCGGGCAAAACGCTAAATGGGGTGACAGGTGTTGAACGCTATGACACCACTCCACCGACTCCGGACAAAACGCTGAACGGAGCCGGGATTACGCGCCGAGACTGCCATATCGCTCCCGGCAAAATGCTGAACGGAAGAGACCGGTGGCGGACTCTATGACACCGAGCCACTGTATCCGCTCAAAACGTTGAACGGAGCCGGGATTACTCGCCGAGATTGCCACATGGCTCCGGGCAAAACGCTGACCGGGGGGGGTGTTAGACGGAACTGCCAATACTCAGGACAAAAATACCAGCCGGGAGCGACAGGCGTCGGACGCTATGACACCTGTCTCCATACCCCAGCAAAAACGCCGACCGGAGCCGCATTATTCACCATCGCAATCCACAGGCAGCATCGGCATAAGATCGTCATGCCGCTCTTCCGACTCGATCACCGCACTGCCGGGATCAATCACGGTAAAGGAACGATACTCCTCTTCGTATTTTTCCCCGTCCGCATCGGTCAACCCGCCGCTCAGCCGGTATCCGGTGTATCCCACCGTTCGCGATTTACCCCACACTACCGTACTGAATTCTCCGATGCGGTAATCAAACGGTTTCCCGGTACCGGGGTCGAGCGGCATGTCCGGCATATTCAACTCGTCCAGCGACTCGGGAAGCCGCCCGTTCTTCTGCCGGAACCGTTCGATTTCACACCCGATTGTCCCCATGTCAATCTGCGCCTCCAGCCGGAACATAAGGCAGACACTCCGACCAAAACTCGGCATCAGCATAGCGGACAAT
>JAEWSS010000240.1 GCA_023459755.1 Verrucomicrobiota bacterium
ATTCTCAGTTATCCCTGCATCAAGACGATCGCAATTCAGCGGTTTGCCCATGTGCTTTATGAGCAGAAGGTTCCGTTTGTGCCGCGGATGATGACCGAATACGCGCACAGCATCACCGGAATCGACATTCATCCCGGAGCCACTCTGGGCGAGGGGGTGTTCATCGATCACGGCACCGGAGTGGTGATCGGCGAGACCGCGGTTCTGGGCGACGGCGTGAAGCTCTATCAGGGTGTCACGCTTGGCGCCCTGAGTTTCCCGAAGGACGCCTGCGGCATGATTATCAAGGGGATGAAGCGCCATCCGACAATCGGAAAAAAGGTCACCATTTACGCCGGAGCCACGGTTCTGGGCGATGTGACGATCGGCGACGGTTCGGTGATCGGCGGCAATGTCTGGGTCACCGAGAGTCTGCCTCCGGGCAGTAAAGTGGTGATGAAGCGTGAAAAATGAGCGTGCTGTTCGACAATTTTAAAGCGGTGGCGGAGCGGACTGCGCTTGCGGCGAAACAGGCCGGACGGCCGGACGGCGCGGCGCGGCTGATCGCCGTCAGCAAAACGTTTCCGGCCGCTGACATTGCGGAACTTTACCGCTTCGGGGTGCGGCGTTTCGGCGAGAGCCGCGCCTCCGAGTTTTCCGCCAAGGCCGAGGCTCTGCCGGCCGACATTGAATGGCACTTTATCGGCCATCTTCAGGCCAACAAGGTGCGTCCGGTGGTGGAGCGCGCGGCCTGGATTCATTCGGTCGATTCGCTGAAGCTGGCGGAGCGGATCGACCGCATCGCCGGAGAATGCGGCAAAAAACCGAAAATTTTATTTGAGGTCAATGTCTCCGGCGAGGAGAGCAAATTCGGCATGACTCCGGCGGAACTCGAGGCGGCGGCGAACGCGAAGTTTGCAAACGTTGAGCTGGCCGGACTGATGACAATGGCTCCGGCCGACGCGCCGGAAGCGACGCTGAAGACCGTGTTCGGCGCTTTGGCGGAGCTGGGGAAAAAATATGGATTGAGCGAACTGTCGATGGGCATGAGCGGCGATTTTGAAACCGCGGTGAAATGCGGCGCCACACTGGTTCGGGTCGGCAGTCTGATTTTTGGAAGGCGGGAGTATTTATGACTAATGACGTTCTTCTGGTTGGAGCCGGCGCGATCGGGGTTTATTTTTCCGGGCGGCTGGCGCAGGCCGGCGCAAAAGTTACGGCGGCGGCACGGTCGGATTACGACGCGGTGTCGAAAAACGGCTATCGGGTTACGAGCATCGCCGGTGATTTCGACTGGTGGCCGGAGGTGGTGCGCGACGCCGCGCATTACGGTCGCACGGCCGATCTCATTGTGATCGCACTGAAGGCGCTGCCGGAAGTGGATGTGGTGGAGCTGGTGCGTCCGGCGGTCGGTAAAAATACGGCGTTTCTGCTTATCCAGAACGGGCTGGATGTTGAACTTCCGCTGCATGAAGCGTTTCCGGACAATGAGCTTTACAGTGCGATCGCGTTCATCGGGGTTTCGCGTCTGGCGCCCGGAGTGGTGGTGCACAAGGGCGGCGGCGAGTTGACGGTCGGCCTTTACGGTTCGTCGGAGATTCCGGAGAAACTGCGCGGACTTGCCGCGATGTTTGCCGCCGCCGGAGTGAAATGCGGTCTGACCGACGACACCGAGCGGATGCGCTGGGGTAAACTGCTGTGGAATGTGCCGTTCAATCCGCTGAGCGTGTTGGCCGGCGGCATGACCACCGCCGAGATGATGGCCGACAAGCATGTGGAAATATTCGCTTTCAAGCTGATGAAAGAGGTTCAGTTGACCGCCCGCGCCTGCGGCGTGGAACTGCCGGAGGCCCAGCTTGAACACAACATGGAATACACCCGGAATTTTCCGCCCTATAAAACCAGTATGCTGCTCGATTTTGAAAATCGGCGGCCGCTGGAGGTGGAGGCGATTCTCGGCAGTGTGGTGCGTCGCGCCAGGATGCACAATGTGGACACGCCGTGCATCGACAGCTGCTACGTTCTGCTCGGCGCGCGCGACCGGATGAACCGCAAAAAATAAAAAATCCTGTTATTCTTCATGCATCGCAAGGAGGGCGGACGAGGTTTCCGCGGGCGCCGCATTGCTGTTGATATGGCTGTCGCCGGTTCCGTTCAACAGGGCGGACGAGGTTTCCGCGGGCGTTGCATTGGCGATTAATCGGGGTTAGAGCAGCGACTGCGGGTCGGCGTCCACAAATATTTCGACCGGATTTTTCCGCATGGCGATGAGCCGCAGTTTTGTCCGCAGACGCTTCAGTTTTTCGCCGCGGAACATGATCTGGTAGCGGTAAAGCCCCTTGATCCGTTCGATTGGCGCCGGAAGCGGCTCGACCGCGATGATCGAGTCGTTCAGACAGCTTTTGAGTTCGTCGAAGACGGCTTTGGCGCACTCGGCGCACTTGGTTTGGTCGGGGTCGCGGAAATGAACGAGTATCGCGTGGCCGAACGGCGGGTACTTCAGCAGTTCGCGCACGTCGCAGTCATATTTATAAAATCCTTCGTAGTCGCAGTTTTTGGCCAGAGTGATGGTTTCGTTCAGCGGTGAAAAGGTCTGGACAATGACCTCTCCGGCGGCGGTTCCGCGCCCGGCGCGTCCGGCCACCTGGGTAATCAGGCCGAAAGTCCGTTCGGCGGCGCGGAAGTCGGGCAGATACAGCGTTTGGTCGGCATTGATGACGCCGACCAGCGTAATGTTCGGAAAGTGCAGACCTTTGGCAATCATCTGGGTTCCGATCAAAATGTCGATTTCCCGGCGCTGGAGCCGGTCGAGAATTTGTTCGTGCGAGTCGGCGCCGCGAGTGGTGTCGGCGTCCATTCTGGCGATTCTGGCGTGTGGAAACAGCAGTTTTGCGATTGCCTCGAGTTTTTCGGTGCCGGAACCGGAAAAACGGACGCTTTCACTGCCGCACTCCGGACAGCGTTCCGGCGCGGGCATGGTCATGCCGCACATATGGCAGGCGAGCAGTCCTTCGCGTTTATGATAGGTGAATGCGGCCGGCCGGCCGGTCGATACCGAGCACTCCGGGCATCCGGCCACATAGCCGCAGTCTTCGCACATCATCTGCCGGGCGAAGCCGCGGCGGTTGAGGAACAGAATCACCTGCTCGGCCGCCGCCAGGCGTTCGCGGACGGCGTTGACCAGCATCGGCGAAAACAACGGACTTTTGACTTCGCCGGATTCGCCGTCCGGCGCTGCCGCCATTTTGAGGTCAACCACGGTGATCTCCGGCGGATTTACTCCCGAGGCGGCGGCGGTCATCCTGACCAGCAGGTATTTTTTCTGAACGGCGTTGCGGTACGACTCGAACGACGGCGTGGCGGAGCCGAGTATGACCTTGGCATTTTCCAGTTTTCCGCGCATTACCGCCACGTCCCGCGCATGATAGCGCGGCGCCTCCGACTGCTTGTAACTCGACTCATGCTCCTCGTCCACGATTATCAGTCCGAGATTGGTGAACGGCGCGAACAGCGCCGACCGCGCTCCGACCGCGATCGACACCTCGCCGCGGCTGATCCGGTTCCACTGGTCGAATCGTTCGCCCTCGCTGAGCCGGCTGTGCAGAACGCTTACTTTTTCTCCGAATCTGGCGCGGAACCGTCTCACCGTCTGCGGGGTGAGGGCGATCTCCGGCACCAGCACCACCGCCGATCGTCCGGCGGCCAGCACTTTGGCGATTGCCTGAAGATAGACTTCGGTTTTACCCATGGCGTCGAATTTTTCCAGCGCGACGCGCTGTTCGGCGGTCGGCTCCAGCGGAGTGGAGGGCAGGACTTCGTCGGCGAAAATTTCCCGGTAGCAGGCCGCGTCGCGGGAGGTGAGAAAACCGCGTTTTTCCAGATTGCGCACCACCGATTCGCCGCAGTCTGCCAGAACGGTCAGCGCCTTCAGCGGCAGCTCCTTCTCCCTGCGCAGAACGGCCAGAACACTTTGCTGCCGAGCGGTTTTTACCGCGGCGTCTTTCGGCGGTTCCGGTGCGAGCGCGAAGAGTTTCATGGTCTTTTCCCGGACCTTGCCCTGACGCACCGCGCTGGGTAAAAGCGAGCGCACCGCCTGTTCTCTTCCCGCGCAATAATATTCGGCCATCCAGTTGCCGAGTTCGATCAGTTTTTCCGGTATGCGGGTGCGGTTTGCCGGTATCGACAGCACCGATTTCAATTTGTCCGGCGGCACATCGGAGGTGTCCGAAATGTTCATGACGAATCCGGTGCGTTCTCCCCGGTTGAATGGCACCGTAACCTGGGCGCCGACCGCGATTTTGTCCGCCAGATTGTCCGGAATCAGGTAGTCGAAGCCGCGGTCGAGAGAGAGATTGACCAGTACATTCGCGATCGCCAATTTGTTTCTTCGCTCCTTTTGTTCCATTCCGGATAATATAGCATGGTTTTATAAAAAAAACACGTTTTTCTTTGCATTTCATTTTGACAATTGGCGGAGTTGAAAGTATTTTATATGAACCGATAATAAAAAATAAGTTTTTACAGATAAACAGAATAGCTATAAGGGAATTACTATGACCAAACGTGATTTAGTTGTAAAGATCGCCAAGGAGACCAATCTGATTCAGACCGATGTCGCCCAGGTCGTTCAGAAGACTCTTGACCATATCGCCGAGGAACTGATCGCCGGAAACACCATCGAACTGCGCAACTTCGGCGTGTTCGAAATCAAAGTCCGCAAGAGCCGCAAGGGACGCAATCCGAATCAGCCCGAGAACGAGGTCATCATCCCCGAGCGCGCCGTGGTCAAATTCCGCGCCGGCAAGGAGCTGAAAGATCAGGTCGAGAAACTCAACCCGAAGCGTTTCATTTGACCGTGAACTCTGCGGGGTATTGCAGTGTTTTCCGGTTCCAGTGAAAAAATTGAAATTGCGCCGAACAGTCGTTTTGGCGCAATTTTTTGTTTTTCGGACGGCGTTTTTGCCGTAACGTCCGAGGCGATAAAGGTGGTTTGTCATGGCTAAATTTGCACCGCCGCCGGGTACCGGCGACATTTTTCCGGAAGAAGCCAGAAGGTGGCGCGGTATCGAACAGACCGCCGCCGGGGTTTTTTCCTCCTACAATTTCGGGGAACTTCGCACGCCGATTTTTGAATACACCGAAGTGTTTCACCGCGGCCTCGGAGACGAGACCGAAGTGGTCAAAAAGGAAATGTACACGTTCGAGGACCGCGGCGGCAGATCGCTGACGCTGCGTCCGGAGGGAACCGCCGGCGTTATGCGGGCGCTGCTTAATACCGACGTGCTGAACGGCGTTGAACAACGGGTTTATTACTGCGGGCCGATGTTCCGCGGCGAACGCCCGGCCGCCGGCCGCCGCCGCCAGTTCCACCAGATCGGCGCCGAGTGCGTGGGCCGCGTTTCCCCGGAGCTGGACGTTGAATGCATCGCCATGCTGTGGAATCTGCTTAAGAGCCTGTCCATCACCGGGTGCGAACTTCTGATCAACACCCGCGGCGTGGCGGCCGACCGGGTCGAGGCGGTAAAACTTCTGCGGGACTACTTTTCCTCCCATATCGACGATATGTGCGACGACTGCCGCGAACGGCTCCAGAACAACGTCTGGCGCATCCTCGACTGCAAGCAGGAAAACTGCCGCAAAATCATCGCCGGCGCGCCGGACTATCTGGCCTGTTACACCTCGGAAAGCCGCGAATATTTTTCCCGGGTGCTGGCCGGTCTGGATATGCTCGGCGTCCGCTACCGTCACGATCCGCTGCTGGTGCGCGGGCTGGACTACTACGTTCACACCGTTTTTGAGGTCACGCATCCCGGTGTTCAGGGGGCGATTGCCGGTGGCGGGAGGTACGAACTTTATCTGCCGGAGCAGTCGCGTCCGGTGGTCGGCGTCGGCTTTGCCGCCGGAATGGAGCGGCTGATGATCGCGCAGGACGCACTGGGCGTTTCAACCGCGGCCGACCCCGGAAAACTGGTATATTTGATCGGGTTGGGGCATGACGCGATATTGGCCAATCTTGCACTGGCCAACGAACTGCGCGCGGCCGGACTCAGGGTCGAATGCGAGGTCGAGGACAAGTCGATGAAAGCGCAGATGCGCACCGCCAACCGGATCGGCGCGGCTGTGGCGGTCATCACCGGAAGCGAGGAGCTTGCCGCCGGAAACGTGGTGGTCCGCAATCTGGCCGACGGGTCGCAGACAACGGTTGTCCGCGGCGACGCCGCGGCAAAATGCATTGAAATTCTTAGCATTCAAGATAAAAAAACAAAGGAAAACAAAATGACAATCACCAAAAAGAATCTGATCTTTCTGGGCGGCCCCGGCTCCGGCAAGGGTACGATGTCCGCGGCGCTGATGGAGCTGTATCCGCTGGCGCACATCTCCACCGGCGACCTGCTGCGCGACGAAATCAAGCGCGATACCGAGCTTGGCCGCGCCGCCGCCGGAATCATGAAAAACGGCGGACTGGTTCCGGACGACGTGGTCTGCGGCATGGTTCGCAACCGTCTGGCTCAGCCCGACTGCGCGAACGGCTTTATCCTCGACGGCTTTCCGCGCACCATCGCCCAGGCCGAAAAACTTAATCAACTGCTGGCCGAACTCGGCAAAAAGGTCGAAGCCGTGATCAACATTGTGGTTCCGGACGACGTAATCCTTCAGCGTCTGACCAGCCGGCTCTGCTGCAAAGGCTGCTCCGAAATCTACAACAAGCTCTCCAAGCCCCCGAAGAAGGCCGGAGTCTGCGACAAGTGCGGCGGCGAACTCTATCAGCGTCCCGACGACTCGCTGGAAACCGCCAAACAGCGTTTGGAAGTATTCTATAAAAACACCAGTCCGCTGATCGAGTATTACCGGAATTCCGGACTGCTCTACGACATCACCGGCAATGAGATAGCCGAAAAGCTCGCGGAAATCACCGCGGCTTTGGCTTGATACGGAATCCAGGCATGCAATGGTAAGCAGCAGAGACACGATTATCCATACGCCGGAAGAGATCTCCCGTATTCGGACGGCGGCTCAGGCCACCGCCTGGGTGCGCGACGAACTCGCGGCAAAACTCGAACCGGGAATGACGACAAAGGAAGTTGACGTGCTGGCGGGCTGTCTGATCGCTCAGACCGGCGGAACCAGCAGTTTCCTCGGCTATTACGGCTATCCCGGGAATGTGTGCATTTCGGTGAACGACGTGGTCGTCCACGGTATCGGCAACAATGAGACGATGCTCCATGAAGGCGACATCGTCAGCATTGACATCGGCGTGACGATCAACGGCGCCACCGGCGACACCGCGCGCACCGTTCCGCTGGGCCGGATCAGCCCGGACGTCGAGCGGCTTCTGGTCAACACCGAGCTTTCGCTGATGAAGGGAATTGAACAGGCGGTCGCCGGCAACCATATCGGCGACATCTCGGCCGCGGTCGAGAAGGTCGCGGTGCGGGCCGGACTGGGCGTGGTGCGCGACTACGTCGGCCACGGCTGCGGCATCAAGCTGCACGAACCTCCGGAGATACCCAATTTTCAAAGCCGTTATCACGGTCCGCGTCTTGAACCCGGGATGGTGCTTGCCATCGAACCGATGCTTAACCTCGGCACCTGGAAGGTGCGCACCGAGCGCGACAACTGGACCGTACGCACCTGCGACGGCAAGTGGTCGGCTCATTTTGAGCACTTAGTGCTCGTAACAGAAGAAAAACCGGAGATTTTAACATGGCCAAAGACGATGTAATTCGAATCGACGGCGTGGTCAGGGAATTGCTGCCGAACACCATGTTCAAGGTGGAAATCCCCGGCGGCCACACGATTTTATCACACATCAGCGGCAAGATGCGCCTAAACTTCATCCGCATCCTGCCGGGTGATCAGGTGACGCTGGAAATGTCGCCTTACGACCTTACAAAGGGGCGGATCGTATTCCGCAAAAAATAGGGAAGAAAAATGAGAGTTCTGGTACTTAACGCCGGCAGTTCGTCGGTTAAATTCACGCTGTACAGCATGGCGCATGAAACCGTGCTGGCCAAAGGGCAGGTCGAACGGCTCGGCCTCGAAAATCCGAACCTGATCTACAAGCGGATCGCCGACGGCTACAAGTCTGAGCAGGAACGCCGCGACATCAAGAATATCGAAGACGCCATCCGCGCGATCTGCGAAAAACTTACCGATAAAAAGTTCGGCGTCATCGCTTCGCTTTCCGAAATCGAAGCGATCGGTCACCGCGTGCTGCACGGCGGTGAACGGGCCACCCGTCCGGTGCTGGTCAACTCCGAAGTCAAGGACATCATCCGCGACTGCATCCCGCTGGGGCCGCTGCACAATCCGGCCAACCTTGCCGGCATCGAGGCCTGCGAACGGATATTCCCCAATGTCCCGAACGTGGCCGCATTCGACACTGAATTTCATCAGACCATGCCGCCGCAGGCATTTCTGTACGCGATTCCGTACGAGTTTTACACCAAGTACGGCATTCGCCGCTACGGTTTCCACGGCACCAGCCACAACTTTGTTTCGCGCGCCGCCGCGGCCTACATGGACCGTCCGCTGGCGACAATGAAACTTATCACCTGCCACCTCGGAAACGGCTGCAGCATCACCGCGATCAACAACGGCGTGGTGGTGGATACTTCGATGGGGTTGACGCCGCTTGAGGGGCTGATGATGGGAACCCGTTCCGGCGACATCGATCCGGCCGTGGTGCTGCGGTTGATGGAACTGGGCAAGACTCGCGAGGAAATCGACAAACTGTTGAACAAGCAGTCCGGTCTGCTCGGGGTCGGCGGCATCGGCTCAAGCGATATGCGCGACATTATCGCCGCCGAAATGAAGGGCGACCAGCAGGCTTTGCTGGCGCGCCGCATGTTCACCCGGCGCGTGGTCAAATACATCGGCGCCTATTTTACGCTGCTCAACGGCGCGGACGCGATCGTCTTCACCGGCGGCGTCGGCGAATGGAGCAACTATGTGCGCGCCAAAGTGATCGCAAAACTCAGCTGCCTGGGGGTGAAGTTGGACGAAGAGGCGAATGCGAAATGCCTCGGCCGCCCCGGAACCATTTCCACCGCCGACAGCCGGATCAAGGTGATCGTTATGCCGACCGACGAGGAACTCATGATCGCCAGAAGCGTGCTCGAAACTCTCAAGATGGAAGATGTCCGTCTGAATCCCAATAAGAAAGCTGTGAAGTAAAAATGAGTGCTCTTGATATTTTTGTCGCCAAAGCGCAAACCGGAAACAAAAAGCTGGTGATGCCGGAAGGACAGGACCCGCGGGTGGTTGCCGCCGCCAATATGACGGTCGAGCGCAAAGTGGCGGTCAAGGTCGTCGTGCTGGGCACCGAAGCGGAAATCTCCGCCGCCTGCGCCGCGGCCGGGATCACGGAACGCAAGTTCGAATCTCTGGACTATCTGGCATCGCCGCTTTATGAGCAGTACGCCGCGCAGTTTGCTGAAATGCGCGCCAAGAAGGGCGCCACCATTGAAACCGGCCGCAAGGCGATGAAGAGCCGCATCTACTTCGGCGCGATGATGACCCGCAACAAGCTGGTTGACGGGTTGGTCGCCGGCAGTATCGCCAGCACCGCCGACATGCTGCGCGCCGCGTTCCAGTGCATTGGCACCGCTCCGGGGATCACGATCGGCAGCAGCTGCTTTGTAATGGATCTCAAGCATCCGACCGCCTCCGGCGACACGGTGCTGTTGTTCGGCGACTGCGGCGTGAATCCGAATCCGACCGCCGAGCAGCTGGTGGACATCGCCACCGCCACGGCCGGGACCTATCGTGCGCTGATCGGGAAGACGCCGAAAGTCGCATTTCTGTCGTTTTCCACTCACGGCAGTGCCGAGAACGAGATACTTGACAAGGTGATTGCCGCCGCCGGGATGTTCAAGGAGAAGATCAAGGCCGAGAATCTCGACATTCTGGCCGACGGCGAGATTCAGGCCGACGCCGCCATCGTGCCGTCCGTTGCGGCGAGCAAGGCGCCGGGCAGCGAGATTGCCGGAGCCGCAAATGTATTGATTTTTCCGGATCTCAACGCCGGAAACATTTGTTACAAGCTGGTTCAGCGTCTGGCGCAGGCCAACGCCTACGGGCCGATCCTGCAGGGGTTGGCCATGCCGTTGAATGATCTTTCGCGCGGATGTTCCGCCGAGGACATTTTCGGTAATGCCGCGATTACGGTCTGTCAGGCCATGTCGCGTTAGTTCGGCGTTTTACAAGGGGCAGGGGACTTTCCGGGTTTTAATTCGGAAAGCGCCCCCCTTTTTTTGTCGGGGTTGTGGGAAAATCGACGAAAAACGGATTGCTTTTTTTAAGACAAGCGGATATATTTTACATTTGAGGAGATGGATGTGTATGAATGAAAGCAGAATTGCGGCGATAGCGACTTATCTGCCGGCACGATGTGTACCCAACGCCGAACTCGCGGCTGAATTTCCCGATTGGGATATGGAAAAGCTGGCGAGAAAAGTCGGAGTGGCGGAGCGTCACGTCGCCGGTCCGGATGAGACCGCTCTCGACCTGGCGGAGAAGGCGGCGGAAAAACTGTTCGCCGAAAGCGGATTCGATCGCTCCATGATCGATTTCGTACTGTTTTGCACCCAGAGCCCGGATTATCCGCTGCCGACCACCGCGTGTCTGCTTCAGGACCGGCTCGGTCTTTCCACTTCGATCGGCGCGCTGGATTTTGCGCTCGGCTGTTCGGGGTATATTTATGGATTGTCACTGGCGCAGGGGCTGGTCGCATCCGGCAGCGCCGGAAATCTGCTGCTGATAACCGCGGACACCTACACTAAATATCTGCATCCGCAGGACCACAACAACCGGACGATTTTCGGTGATGGCGCGGCGGCGACCATCGTCACTGCGTCGGAATCCGGCGGGATCGGGCGGTTCGTGTTCGGCACCAACGGGTCAGGCGGTGTAAATCTGATTGTGAAGAACGGCGGGGCCCGTCATGCGTTCGACCCGGCGGCCGAACTGCATCGCAGCCGCACCGGCAGTATATCCAACGACAACTACTTGTATATGAACGGTCCGGAGATTTTTAACTATGTCACCGAATGGATTCCCAAGCTGGTGGCGGACACGCTTAAGGTGAACAATTTGACGCCGGACGATGTGGATTACTTTATTTTTCATCAGGCCAATGCGCATTTATTGAAATTTCTGCGCCGTCAGCTTAATATTCCGGAGGAAAAGTTTTTTAACGATATGATCACGGTCGGGAATACGGTATCGTCAACGATTCCGGTCGGGATGTGCCAATTACTGGCTGAGGGAAAGATAAAAAAAGGCGACCGTTTGATGCTGGTCGGGTTTGGCGTCGGCTATTCGTGGGGCGCAACAATAGTCGAGTTGTGATACAAATATCGGGGGAATAAAGAAGGAGTACCGGGAAATGGATGTTAAGAAGTTTTGGATCACTATGATCGTCGGAGTCGCGGTGATTTCCATTGTGTTCGGCGGGCTTTTCTGGTACAACTATTGCTGGTTCAACGCGCTTGACGGCGGCTGGCATGAGCATCCGCTGTTTCTGGCAATCGGCGGATTGATCGGAGTCGCCTGGTGCGCACTGCTGTTCCTGTGGACTTTTTCGGTGGTGATGGACAAGGTCAGAGCGTTTTTATTTTCGGCGCTGGGCGGCGTGATGCTGTTGACCGCGGCGATTGAACTGATAAAGTTGTCAGATTGAATTTGACGGTTTTACTGCGATAAATAGCGCCGTCCGCCCGGAAAATCTCCGGACGGACGGCGTTGTTCTGATAAAAATTCAGCGGCTGAGAAA
>JAEWSS010000241.1 GCA_023459755.1 Verrucomicrobiota bacterium
CGCTCAAAGCACGGCTCTTGCTCTTGAAGATCTTCTTCTCGCGCCCGAAACGAACCAATTGATTGATTGTTGGCATTTTTTCCTTCACACCTTTTTCGTATATTTATATGTCAAATGAATATCCAAAATACACACATTGAGACCTTTAAGATAGCCTTTTTTTCAAAAAAAACAAATGGAATTCCATAAAAACCCATTTTTTTTTGAAAAAATCGGTTGCTTAACGTCTCTTATGTGCTCCGGCGACGGCCGAACGCTTGAAGGAGTTCAAACTCCTTCAGGCGCCGGTGTTCTGCGTCACGACCGCCCGGACAGCGTCGTCAATCGCGGCTCAGCTCAGCCTCGACTTCCAACTCTTCCTTTACTTTTTCTTCCTGATTTTCCTCCAGTTCAGGCAGCTCGGGCTCCAACTCGCGTCCGAGATATTTCAAACGGATCGACTGCAAAAGCTCCGTGCCGGTACCGGCCGGAATCAAATGTCCGGTAATCACGTTTTCCTTGAAGCCCTTGAGCAGGTCCTCCTTGCCGAGCGTCGCCGCGTCGGTAAGAATGCGCGTGGTGTCCTGGAACGATGCCGCCGAAATGAACGACTCGGTTTCCAACGACGCCTTCGTAATACCCAGCAGTACCGGTTCGGCCTGAGCCGGTTCGCCGCCGCGGGTCGCGATCACGCGGTTCGCACGGTCGAAGTCCACCCGGTCGATCTGCTCGCCGGCCAGGAAATCGCTGTCGCCGGCCTCGGTCACCCGAACCTTCTGCATCATCTGACGAATGATGATCTCAACGTGTTTGTCGTTGATTTCCACACCCTGGGCGCGGTAAACCAGCTGAATTTCATCCACCAGATAACGCTGCAGCTCGTGCGGTCCGCAGATGTCCAGCAGCGCATGCGGCACCACCGAACCCTCGGTCAGCTTCTGCCCCTTGCGCACGGTGTCGCCCTTGCTCACGGTCAGATGCTTGTGCGCCGGAATATTGCTGTGTTCCTCGCGCTGCTCGCTTTCCGGGTCCACGATCACGATGGTGCGGCGGCCGCGGGTGGTCTTCTCAACCTCCACCACGCCGTCGATACGGGCGATCTCGGCCACGTCTTTCGGTATGCGGGCTTCGAACAACTCGGAAATACGCGGCAAACCGCCGGTAATATCCTTGTTCTTCTGCGACTGACGCGGAACTCGCGCCACCACCATGCCCTTTTTCACCCTGGCGCCCGGCTCAACCATCAGGAACGCGCCGGCCGGCAGCGGATAATTCTGCAGAAAATCTCCGGTCGGGCTGTTGATGACAATCTGCGGATGCAGGTCTTCACGGTGTTCCATAACCGTGATTTCCTCCACACCGCCGCGCTTCTGGCGGCTCAGTGTCACGCCGTCGATCAAGTCGTGCAGACTGACTCGACCGGCTTCCTCGACAATAATCGGCACATGGTACGGGTCCCAGTGTGCGAACTGTTCATCGGTGGCGACCACCGCGCCGTCCTTGCGTTCCAGCACCGCGCCGGTCTCGAGTTCGTAGCGGTCAAGCTCCGACTCGCGCATCGCGTCGCTCCAGTAGTCGTAATCCTTGTTATAATAGCTGCCGATGGCCTCGGCTTCGAGCTGGGCGCGCTTGCGGGCAACCTGCTCTTTCTGTTTGGCCTCTTCGGCATCATATATAATGATATAACCGTTCTTGTTCACGACCACGACTTCGCCCTGATCGTTTTCCACCGTACGCACGTTCATCATCTTCAGCGTACCGCCGCGACGGGCGGTCAACCGCGGTTCACGCAACCCCTTGGTGGAGGCGGTGCCGCCGATGTGGAAAGTACGCATGGTCAGCTGGGTGCCGGGTTCGCCGATGGACTGCGCGGCGATAATGCCGAGCGCGTCGCCCACCTTGGCCAGCCGATCGCTCGCCAGGTTGCGGCCGTAGCACTTCACGCACACGCCGTGTTCGGTCTCGCAGGTCAGAGTGGACCGGATCAGCACATTGGCGATGCCGCGCTGGGTGATCAGATCGGCGATGGCGGGAGTGAACTCCTCGCCGGCGGCGATCAGCAGACGACCGTCGGAGAAGGCCGGGTCCTTGATGTCGGCCGCGGCAAAACGACCGATGATGCGGTCGCGCAGCGGCATGATGATCTCGTCGCCGTCGACGATGGCGGCAACGCGGATGCCCTTGATGGTTCCGCAGTCTTCGCAGCGGCAGATGATGTCCTGCGCCACATCGACCAGTTTACGGGTCATGTAACCGGAGTCGGCGGTCTTCAGCGCGGTGTCGGCCAGACCTTTGCGGGCGCCGTGCGTACTGATGAAGTATTCCAGCACGCTCAATCCTTCGCGGAAGTTCGCGGTGATCGGCTGCTCGATGATGTCTCCGGACGGCTTGGCCATAAGTCCGCGCATACCGGCGAGCTGACGGATCTGGTCGCGGCTGCCTCGCGCTCCGGAATCGAGCATCGCGTACACCGGGTTGATCTCGCCGCGTTCCGAATCGGCTTCAAGCCGTTTGAACAGCTCGTTGGCGACGTCGTTACTGGCCTTGGTCCAAATATCGACGATCTTGTTGTGCCGCTCGCCGTCGGTGATGATACCGTTATGATACTGATCCAGCACCTTGTTGATCTCGGTGCGGGCGGCGTCGATAATCTCCTCCTTGCGTTCCGGCACCTTCAAGTCGGTGATGGAAATGGAGAGACCGGCCAGCGTTGAATGCTTGTAACCGAGCGCCTTGAGGTCGTCCAGCAGTTTGATGGTGGCGTCGTGGCCGGCGATCTTGTAAGATACGCCGATCAGTTCGCTGAGCTGCTTTTTCTTGGCCACAGTGTTATAGAAACCGAGACGCTTGTCCCAGATTTCATTGAACAGACAGCGTCCGGCGCTGGTGGTGATGTATTTGCTTTCCTTGTCGCCGTAAACGGTGTCCTTGCCGAAGTCGGGGTTCGGGATGCGCACGGCGTCGTGGATCTTGATGAACTTGCAGCTTTGGGCGTAGATCACCTCGAAGGTGTCGCGGTACAGCTTGGCGCGGTCCTTGTTGCGCGGCTCGAAGGTAAGATAATACGCGCCGAGCGTAATATCGTGGGTCGGCGACGTGATCGGCTTGCCGTTGGCCGGCGAGAAGATGTTGTTCGGAGCCAGCATCAGCAGCTTGGTCTCCATCTGAGCCTCGTTGGACAACGGAACATGCACGGCCATCTGGTCGCCGTCGAAGTCGGCGTTGTAGGCGGTACAGACCAACGGATGCAGACGCAGCGCGGAACCTTCGATCAACACGGGATCGAAGGCCTGAATGCTCAAGCGGTGCAAAGTCGGCGCGCGGTTGAGCATAATCGGGTGTCCGGTGGTCACTTCTTCCAGAATATCCCAGACGATCGGCTCTTCGCGTTCGATCATTTTCTTGGCGCCGCGCACGGTATGGGCGTAACCGCGCCCCTTCAGGTGGCGGATGATGAACGGCTCGAACAGAATCAACGCCATCTTCTTGGGCAGACCGCACTGCCATATCTTCAGCTCGGGGCCGACGACAATGACCGAACGGCCGGAGTAATCGACGCGTTTACCGAGCAGATTCTGACGGAAGCGTCCCTGTTTGCCCTTCAGCATGTCGGAGAGCGACTTCAGCGGCCGGTTGCCGGCGCCGGTCACGGCGCGGCCGTGACGACCGTTGTCAAGCAGGGCGTCCACCGCCTCCTGAAGCATGCGCTTTTCGTTGCGGATAATGACTTCCGGCGCGCAGATCTGGAGCAGGTGCTTCAACCGGTTGTTGCGGTTGATGACGCGACGGTACAGATCGTTCAGGTCGCTGGTGGCGAAGCGGCCGCCGTCCAGCGGAACCAGCGGACGCAGATCCGGCGGGATCACCGGAAGAACGGTGAGAATCATCCATTCCGGGCGCGAATTGCTCCGGATGAAACCTTCCACCAGGCGAAGCCGCTTGGACATCTTTTTGCGAATGGCCTTGTTGTTGGTCTTCTGAAGTTTGACCTCAAGCTCGGCCTTTACATCGCTGAGTTCGATGCGTTCCAGCAGCGTCTTCAGCGCCGGTGCGCCCATGTCGGCGATAAAACCGTCGCCGTAAACTTCGCGGGCCTCGCGGTAGTCCAGCTCGCTCATGGTCTGGCCGAACGCCAGCGGCGTGTCGCCCGGATCGGTGACCACCCACGCTTCGTAATAGACCACCCGCTCCAGCGTCTTCGGCGGCATGTCGAGCATCAGCCCGATGCGGCTCGGAGTACACTTGAAGAACCAGATGTGCGACACCGGAACTGCGAGTTCGATATGGCCCATGCGCTCGCGGCGCACCTTGGCCAGCGTGACTTCCACGCCGCAGCGGTCGCAGACCGTGTTCTTATGTTTTACACGCTTGTATTTTCCGCAGTTGCACTCCCAGTCGCGGGTCGGTCCGAAGATGCGCTCGCAAAACAGTCCGCCCTTTTCGGGCTTGAAGCTGCGGTAGTTGATGGTCTCGGGGTTCTTCACCTCGCCGTGACTCCAGGAGCGGATCACATCGGGAGAAGCCACCTTGATAGTGACCTTGCCAAACTGATTGGCGGTCTTTCCGAAGATGTCGGAATATGCGAAAGAGTTGTCAATCAAAGCACACCTCCAAATTATTACTTGTCATCGGCAGAGGCGGGAACCGCGCGGATATCGAGGCCGAGACTCTGCATCTCTTTGAGCAACACGTTGAACGATTCCGGACGGCCGGCACTCAGAACATTGTGCCCCTTGACGATCGATTCATAAATGCGGGCGCGACCGGCGACATCGTCGCTCTTTACCGTCAGCATTTCCTGCAGGTTGTACGCGGCGCCGTAAGCCTCCAGCGCCCACACTTCCATTTCGCCGAAACGCTGACCGCCGTGCTGCGCTTTGCCGCCCAGCGGCTGCTGGGTGACCAGCGAATACGGACCGACCGCACGGGCGTGGATCTTGTTGGCCACCAAATGGTCCAGCTTCAGCATGTAGATCTGGCCGACCATAACGCGCTGGTCAAACAGATCTCCGGTGCGTCCGTCGTAGACGTCGGTCTTGCCGTCGTATTCCCATTCTCCGGCCTCGTTCTGGCAGAAACCCCAGTGGTAGTCACGGCCGACGCGCTTGGCTTCGACCCCGTTGGCCTCCTTCATCAGCCCGACGATCCGCTCTTCGCTGATACCGTCGAACACCGGAGTGGCAACCTTGATGCCGAGCATCTTGGCCGCCCAGCCCAAATGGGTCTCCAGCACCTGACCGACGTTCATTCGGCTCGGCACGCCCAGCGGATTCAACACAATGTCCACCGGCGTTCCGTCTTCCAGGAACGGCATGTCCTCCACCGGAACGATCTTGGACACAATACCCTTGTTGCCGTGACGACCGGCCATCTTGTCGCCGACCTGCAGCTTGCGCTTGCAGCCGACATAGACCTTGACACGCTTGATAACGCCGGAATCGGCCGGAACCTCATCGCCGGAAGCGTCGAAACGCATATTGCCGAGTTCCTCGAACTGCGGGACAAATCCTTCGATGATTTCGCTGATGGTATTCTTTATATCGCAGTCTTCCATGGTCCAGCAGTTGTACTTTGAGGCCAGCTTCTGGATGCTGCTGCGGGTCACCTTGCGATTGGAGCTGATGAGAACCGCGTCCTCCTTGTCCGGAGAGGTCTCCATGATCGGAGCCGGCAGCTTGGAGCCGAGCATCACGTCGCACAGCCGTTCGGTCAGGTCTTCGACAATCTCGCCGAACGCCTGCTTATAGCTGTCCTTGGCTTTCTTGTTCTGCTGACGCTGTTCGGCCTTGGACACGCCGCCGAGACTGTTCGGGTCCTTGGCGTATTCGATGCGGATGTCCATGACAATACCGCCCTTGCCGGAGGAAACGATCAAACTTGAATCCTTCACGTCGGCCGCTTTTTCACCGAAAATGGCGCGCAGCAACCGTTCTTCCGGAGCCAGTTCGGTTTCGCTTTTCGGCGTGATCTTACCAACCAGAATGTCGCCGGGCTTGACTTCGGCGCCCTGAACGATCACGCCGTTCGGTCCGAGATTGCGCAGTGCATCTTCACTGACGTTCGGAATATCGCGGGTGATCTCTTCGGGACCGAGCTTGGTTTCGCGGCTGTTGATTTCAAACTCTTCGACGTGGATCGAACTGTAAACGTCGTTGCGGACAAGTCGCTCGCTGACGATGATCGCGTCTTCAAAGTTGTAGCCGCACCACGGCATGAACGCGACCAGCACGTTGCGCCCCAGAGCGAGTTCGCCCTTTTCGGTGGCGGCGCCGTCGGCGATCACGTCGCCGGCCTTGAGCACGTCGCCGCGATGGATGCACGGACGCTGGTTGACGCAGGTTCCGGCGTTGCTGCGCAGGAACTTGTAAAGATTGTAGATCTGAACTTTATCCGGACTCTTGGTGGTTTCCGGCGGCAGACCGTCCTCGGTGAGGATGATCCGTTCGCCGGTCACTTCGGCCGCGATACCGTCCGCCTTGCAGCACACCACGGCGCGGGAATCGACCGCGATGCGGGCTTCAAGTCCGGTTCCGACCAGCGGCGACTGCGGCTGGAGCAGCGGAACCGCCTGACGCTGCATGTTTGATCCCATCAGCGCGCGGTTGGCGTCATCGTGTTCAAGGAACGGAATGATGCCGGCGGCGGCGGAGACCAGCTGCTTCGGGGAAACGTCCATATACTGGACGCTCTCGCGCGGCTGAAGTTCGGACTCGCCGTGGAAACGGCACATCACCATCGGCCGGATGAAGCTGCCGTCTTCCGAGAGCAGCGCATTGGCCTGGGCGATCACGAACTGCTCCTCCTTGTCGGCGGTCAGGTGATCGATCTGATCGGACACCTTGCCGTCGATCACGCGCCGGTACGGAGTCTCGATAAAACCATATTCATTAATACGCGCATAGAGCGAAAGCGAGGAGATCAAACCGATGTTCGGACCTTCCGGCGTTTCGATCGGGCAGATGCGTCCGTAGTGCGAAGAGTGAACGTCGCGGACTTCAAATCCGGCGCGGTCACGGCTCAAACCGCCGGGGCCGAGGGCGGACAGACGGCGCTTGTTGGTCAACTCGCTCAGCGGGTTGGTCTGATCCATGAACTGGCTGAGCTGGTTGCGGGCGAAAAAGTCGCGGATGACGCCGGAGAACGCCTTGTTGTTTATCAGCTTGCTCGGGCCGTCGTCCGGGTTGTTCATGGTCATGCGCTCGCGGATCAGCCGCTCGGTGCGGAGCAGACCGAGCCGGCAGTGGTTCTGCAGCAGTTCGCCGACCGTACGGACGCGGCGGCTGCCCAAGTGATCTATGTCGTCCACTTCGCCGTTGTTGTGGCGCAGACGGATCAGCTCCTTGGTGGCAACCATCAAATCTTCCGGCAGCAGAGTACGCTCGGTAAGCGGGGTGTTGAGCCCCAACCGTTCGTTGATCTTGAAACGGCCGACCGCTCCGAGGTCATAGCGCTTGAGGTCGAAGAAAAGTCTGGCCAAAAGCTGTCTGGCGTTCTTCACGTCCGGCGGATCGCCGGGGCGCATTTTGGCGTAGATCGCCTTCAACGCCTCGTCGCGGGTGCGTTCGACGCCGCGGCGCAGGCAGCCGATAATGTAGGTTTCGCCATCCGGGATGTAGGCCAGATCAAGCTGCTTGATGCCGTTGCTCTGGAGCGCGTCCAGACCGGCGGTGGAAAGCTGGGTGAACTCGTCGAGCACAACCACCGGGTTGGGATTGGCGGGATCGTCCACCACGTCGTCCACGGCGTAGTATTTTGACAGGTCCTCTTCCGGCATCTTGAGCAGCGCGGAAAGCTTGTAGGTCTTGACGTCATAAACACCGCCGAGAATGTCGCGGTTGGTGTCAAAGCCGATAGCGCGCAGGAAGGTGGTGATCAGGAACTTGCGGCGGCGGCGGCGGCGATCAAGATAAATATAGATCGCATCATTGATATCGAACTGCACTTCCATCCAGCTGCCGCGGTCAGGAATGATCCGGTAGCTGTAAAGGCTGCGGCCGGAGGTGTGGCGTTCGCGCTCGAAACAGATGCCCGGAGAACGGTGCAGCTGGCTGATGATAACACGTTCGGCGCCGTTGATGACAAAGGTGCCGCGTTCGGTCATGATCGGCATTTCGCCCATCAGAACGCTTTCGGCGGTTTCGACGCCGCTGTGTTTGACAATAAAGTTGACGTACAGCGGAGCGCAGTAGCTGTGTCCGTCCTTGATGCAGTCGACGATTTCGCTTTTCGGGTCGCCGACAGTGTACGAAACAAACTCGATCGAGACCTGCTTGTCAAAGCTCTCGATCGGGAAAATTTCGTTGAACACCGCCTGAAGTCCCTGGTTCTTGCGCTGTTCCGCCGGAACGTCCTGCTGGAGGAAATCCCGGAAGGAGTCGATTTGAAGACCGATCAGATCCGGGATCTCCAAAACGTCCTGCAACTTGCCATAGTTGATGCGTTTAGCCATTTTTCACCGTTTGTTGTTTGTGAACCGCTCCGCGCGTTGCGCGCGCAAAGCTGTTTTATATAAAATTTTTGTTATTTCAAACCGAAAACGCCTGAATTTAAACAAGCGAAGCCCCCGGCCGATTTTTTTTGTAAAAAATAGTCGGAAGCTGAAAAATTTTTTGGAAAAAAATGCGTCGGATCACCAATAAACCACGATCGATCCCGAACCGCATGTTGGTAAAGACCAAAAAACCACGATCTCCACCCCGCTTTTGACGGCTGGACACACGCCGTCAACAGACTTGAACGCTATATTACGCCTGATTATTACCGTTATATGCCAACCGTCAGACAGCGGGTCGCATACGCTATCGTTGGAAACTGTTTTGCCTCGGACATCGGTTGCAGCCAGCGCCAGTCAGCGATAAAAATTTATTCGCAGTCAACGCCGCTCATCTTGGACAATCGGCTTTTCACAGACACCGTCTGTCCCGGATAATCAACGTTTTCACGGACACCGCTCATCTCGAACAATCGGCTCTTTAACCAACACCGCTCATCTTGGACAATCGGCTTTTTACTGACCCCGCTTGCCTCGGACAGATCCCTCAGCTGCCAACGGCAGTCACCGGGAATTTTCACAAGCGCCCCGGGCAGGAATCACGTCCAACTCCGATTTGCTGCCGATATTGAATTTTCCGGCAAAAACAAACACAGTCCCCGTTCCGGTAATATCCGCGGTCTACCGCGCGTTCCACAAAAAAACTACAATGTAAAACTGAAAATCACTGCCGCCCCCAAAAACGGGGACGGCAGCGGAATGAATCAAAGCAATAGCTTAATTACTTCAACTCGACCTTGGCACCGGCGTCTTCAAGCTGCTTCTTGATCTTCTCGGCTTCGTCCTTGTTCACGCCTTCCTTGACCGGTTTCGGCGCGCCCTCGACGAGGTCCTTGGCTTCCTTCAGCCCCAGACCGGTGATCGCACGGACTTCCTTGATGACCGCAACTTTGTTCTCGCCGAAAGCGGCCAGAACAACGCTGAACTCGGTCTTCTCTTCAGCCGGAGCGGCGGCAGCCGCGGCAGCCGGAGCAGCAGCGACGGCGACCGGAGCCGCGGCGCTGACACCAAGACGATCTTCCAGAGCCTTGACCAGCTTGGAGAGATCCAGAACAGTCATGTTCTCGATATAGGAAATGAACTTTTCCATTTCCGCGGACACTTCAACTTTGGTTTCTTCAGACATTTTGCATGCCTCCATATTTCTTGTTAATTGTTTGTATCAATCTTGTCTTTGTAAGCGTTGAGCACGTTGAGAATCGTGGCAGCCTTGGCATTGAGCAGACTGACAAGATTACGGCTCGGAGCCTGGAGCACGCCAAGCAGCATTGCACGCATGACATCCTTGGAGGGCAGATCGGCAATCGCGGAAATGTCCGCAACCGAGAGAAGCGCTCCATCCATCATGCCGGCTTTCGCCTTGAGCTGCTCGTGCGCCTTCCCAAACTCGGCAAGGCACTTCGCGACCGCCGAAGCGTCGCCGTTGCCGAACACCACCGCGGTGCCGCCGACCAGAGAAATTCCGGCCAGAGCCGACACTCCGCCGATTTCGGCGGATTTGGCGATCAGCGCATTTTTCAGAACCCGACAAGAAGCGCCAAGAACGGCCAGCTTATTGCGCAGTTCCGAAATATCCTTCACCGCGAGACCCTGATAGGAGACAAAATATACAAAATTTGAATCCTTCAGCACCGAGCCGATATAATTGGCTAAATGAAGCTTTTCATTTCTCATTTTTGCCTCGCAGCTTCTTTAACGATTACTTTGACGCCCGGGCTCATGGTGGACGACACCGTGCAGCTCAGGATGTAGGGTCCCTTCGCACTGGCCGGCTTGGCCTTCTGAATCGCGTCAAGCACAACGTTATAGTTTCCGCAGAGCGACTCGACCGGGAACGACACCTTGCCAATCGGCACATGCACGCACGCACCACGGTCGGCACGGAACTCGGCACGACCGGCTTTCGCCTCACGAACCGCGTTGCCAACCTGTTCGGTCACAGTGCCGGTCTTCGGGTTCGGCATCAAACCGCGCGGACCCAGCTGACGACCCAGCGGACGAACCAGCTTCATCGCTTCACCGGAAGCGATCAGGACATCAAAATCCAGCCAGCCGTCTTTAATCTTTCCGACCACATCGTCATAACCGACAATGTCGGCTCCGGCCGCTTTCGCGTCCTCAGCCTGAGCGCCGTCGGCAACAACGCAGACACGGATGTTTTTGCCGGTTCCGAAGGGCAGCGACACGGCGCCGCGCACATTCTGATCGCTTTTACGCGGATCAATGCCAAGTTTCAGAGAAATTTCAATCGTCTCGTCAAACTTGATGTGCGGCATTGCCTTGATCTTTGCCAGCGCCTCGGCGACTTCATAGCGCACAGCCGAGTCGATCGTGGCAATCTGCGCTTTGTACAGTTTACTTCTACGCATCAACCACCTCGATACCCATGCTGCGGGCCGTTCCGGCAATGATCGCCATTGCCGCTTCGTCATCTCTCGCGTTGAGGTCGGCTTTCTTGATCTGCACAATCTCCAGGACCTGAGCCTTGGTGATCTTGCCGACAAAACCCTGACCGGGCTTCTGTGCGGCGCTGGCCAATCCGGCGGCCTTCTTGATCAGAACCGCGGCCGGCGGCGACTTGCAGATAAAGGTGAAGCTGCGATCCTGGTACACCGTGATGACCACGGGAATAACCAGACCGCTCTGCGCTTGAGTGGCGGCGTTGAACTGCTTACAGAACTCCATGATGTTGCAGCCAGCCTGACCAAGGGCCGGTCCGATCGGCGGAGACGGATTCGCCGCGCCGGCCGGGATCTGCAACCTGATGATGCCCGTAACTTTCTTTGCCATAGTTACACTCCATTATTCCGTTCCCGCGTGGTAGGAAATGACAGGGATCTCTCCCACACGTGGAACACTACAATATTTCATTCGGTCCACACGCCGAAACGCGTCCTGCCCGAACCTCAAACTCTTATTCAACAATAATGACGGCACCGAAATCCGCTTCCGCGCATCCAGCCCGCCATTCCAATTATAAATCTCGCGACACCTGCCAAAACTCCAGCTCCACCGGCGTCGAACGCCCGAAGATGGAGACCATCAGTTTCAGCTTGCTGCGCTCATTGTCAATTTCATCGACCGTGCCTTCAAAGTTCTCAAATGCTCCGGACTTGATCCGAACCACTTCGCCAATCTCAAACACAATCTTCGGCTTGACCTGCTCCGCTTCGCCGTCGGCGCGAAACAGCTCCGCCACTTCAGACCCACTCAACGGAACCGGATGGTCGCCGCCAATAAACCCGATAATGCCCTGAATGTTGCGGATGAAAAACCACGCCGCCTCGTCAATCTCACCGGTGGCGTTATAAAGATCCATCCGGACAAATATGTACCCGGGAAACAGCTTGCGACGGGTCAGATGATCCTTCCCCTGACGCCGCTCGGACACCATCTCCATCGGCATATTGACTTCGTAAACCGGCAGGGAGTCGTTCAGTTCCAGCTGGCGCTTAATGGATTCGTGCACCTTGTTCTCCTGGCCGGAGAGCGTCTGCACCACATACCATTTGCCCTTTTGATCCAAATCGCCCATTTTTCCCATTGCTCCTAAAAATTATGCTCCACCGGTCAGTTTTGTAATCACGAAGCCGGACACGGAATCCACCACCATTACAAAAAGTGCCAGAATAATTATCACAATGATGACCAGACTGGTGGACTCCAAAAGTTCCTGCCGCCCCGGCCAGACGCACCGAAGCATCTCGCCCCACGTCTCTCCGAAGTATTTTTTGATCTTATTGATCCAGTTTCTAATCATCTTTTGTTTTCCAAACTGTCTAAAACTGAAAAATGGCAGGAGCGGAGGGGTTCGAACTCTCGACCTGCGGTTTTGGAGACCGCTGCTCTTCCAACTGAGCTACACTCCTGCACGTAAATTCAACACAATCCAATCCGGCTTCAAACTATTTAATCCGCCCGAAGCCGCGCTGCAACCGATATTAGCGGGTCTCGCGATGAAGCGTGTGCTTGTGATCAAACTTGCAATACTTCATCTTCTCGAGACGCTCCGGCGTATTACGCTTCTCCTTCTTGGAGGTGTAATTGCGCCGCTTGCACTCGGTGCATTCAAGAATAATTATTTCACGCATGGATAAATATCCTAACAAGATTAATGATTCCGGCCGGAGTTTGGCTCCCTCCGGCCGAAACCGTCATTCACACAATTCCAGGCTTACTTTACAATCTCGGCCACACGACCGGAAGCCACAGTGTGGCCGCCTTCACGAATGGCGAAGCGAAGTCCCTTCTCCATGGCGATCGGGGCGATAAGCTCGACCTGGATGGAGACGTTGTCGCCCGGCATGACCATCTGCACACCTTCCGGCAGCGTAATGATGCCGGTGACGTCGGTGGTCCGGAAGTAGAACTGCGGACGATAGTTGTTCATGAACGGAGTATGACGTCCGCCTTCTTCCTTGCTCAGGACGTAGATCTCGGCCTTGAACGTGGTGTGCGGAGTGATCGTACCCGGCTTGGCCAGAACCTGGCCGCGCTCGACATCTTCCTTCTTGGTGCCGCGGAGCAGGCAGCCGATGTTGTCGCCGGCCTGACCGACATCAAGAAGTTTGCGGAACATTTCAACACCGGTGACGGTGGTCTTGACGGTCGGCTTAATACCGACAATCTCGATATCATCGTTAACCTTGACCTGTCCACGCTCAACACGACCGGTGACCACGGTGCCGCGGCCTTCAATCGAGAACACGTCCTCAATCGGCATCAGGAACGGCAGATCAAGCTCACGGGCCGGCTGCGGAATATAGGCGTCGACCGCATCCATCAGGTCAAGAATCGGCTTGGTGGCCGGATTGTTGACGTCGCACTGGCACTCAAGAGCCTTAAGCGCGGACCCCTTGATGATCGGAATCTCGTCGCCCGGGAAGTCGTAGGAGCTGAGCAGCTCGCGGATTTCCATCTCAACCAGCTCGAGCAGTTCCGGATCGTCCAGCTGGTCAACCTTGTTCATGAACACCACGATGGCCGGCACACCAACCTGACGGGCCAGCAGCACGTGCTCACGGGTCTGAGCCATCGGGCCGTCGGAGGCGGCAATCACGAGGATCGCACCGTCCATCTGAGCGGCACCGGTGATCATGTTCTTAACATAGTCGGCGTGTCCGGGGCAGTCGACGTGCGCGTAGTGGCGCTTGTCGGTTTCATATTCAACGTGAGAGGTATTGATGGTAATTCCGCGCTCGCGCTCTTCCGGCGCGTTGTCGATCTGATCGTAGGCGCGAACTTCCCCGTGACCGTACTTGTTGTGGATAGCGAGAGTGATGGCCGCGGTCAAAGTGGTCTTGCCGTGGTCAACGTGACCGATGGTACCGATGTTAACATGCGGCTTTGTGCGTTCGAATTTTTCTTTCGCCATTTTTTTGTCTCCTGATTAGTCGCTAATCTTTGAGTTTTCTATAATTGGTTACCCTATTCCATATATCATAATATTCCCCGGACAGACAACGCGCCCGGAGAACATATCAACAAAAAATGGAGCCCACGACCAGAATCGAACTGGTGACCTCATCCTTACCAAGGATGCGCTCTACCGACTGAGCCACGTGGGCATTCCGCCTGATAACGCACTCTTCCAACTCCGAAGACATGCAAAAAACCATACGGTCTCCGCCGCCTCCAATAAACCTGCGCCGCCGCTCGAAGCAGTCTCCGGCGCTTTGTCCATTCCCACCTTTGAAGGAAGGAGTGGTACTCGAGGGGGGATTTGAACCCCCAAGGATTACTCCATATGGACCTCAACCATACGCGTCTGCCAATTCCGCCACCCGAGCACATCGTGTGTTAGAGACTTAACAAGCACTTAATGTACCCGGCTTTTGCGTTTTTGCAAATTCAATTCGCAAAAAATCACATTTTTTTTGACGCTTTCCGCAATTACCCCCTCATTTATCCACGAAAAGCACATTTTTTACACAGCATAACGGCAACCGCAGCCCCGAAACAACCCCGATCACCAAGTCTGCCCCTGACGCTCGAAATAAGCCGCCACATGCGGAATCAGCGGCTTTATCAGCTTCTTGATGGCAATCGCATATTCCCGGATCTCCCACTGGGCGTGATCCGAGTCGCGCAGTTCGAGAAAATGGAGCAGATTATTCAAGTCCACGGTTCCCCAGAACGTCACCATCATATTCTGCGGCAGCACTCCGCGCGCCTGCTCCCGGCAGACGCCGGACGCCAGCAGCGACTCGTACAGCTTCATCGACTCCTCATTATGACGGCGAATGCTTTCCCGCAGGGCCGTGTCGTCAAATTCAGGATCGGCCACCGACGCCTGACGATTGTTCTCCGCCTGAATCCGCAGTTTATCCGGCGTATAGCACTCGATATCCACCTCGGTGTAGCGCCTGGATATTTCATTATAACTCCAGGTGCGGTGGCGGTGCCACTGACCGCGCACGAACAGCGGGCAGTGAATACTGAAGGTGAACACCATATGCTCGAGCGGACTGGTGTGCTTGTTGGAAATCAGATATTCCAGCAGCGACACATCGCGGTCGTCCATCTCCGTCTTCAGCTTCCCGAACGACACCCGCGCGGCGTTGACCAGTGTGGCCTCGCTGCCGAGGTGATCGATCAGCCCGACCCAGCCCTGACCGCCAAGCACCTTGACATGATTGGCCGGCGGAACGTTCAAATGTTCAAGCGCCATATTCGCTACCCTTTCCATATTTGTTGTCATTAAACTAATATACACACCCGCGGATATTTTTGCAAACGGCGCAAACGCAGATTATTTGCCGATGCAGAAACGGCTGAAGATATTGTCGAGCACGTCGGTTCCGGCGGTTTCGCCGGTAATTTCGCCCAACGCGTCGATGGCCGGACGAACCAGCGAAGCGGCAAGCTCACAGCGCTCCGCCGCGATCTCCGGCAACGCTTCATCCAACAATCCGGACGCCGTACCCAGCAGCGCCAGATGCCGTTCGTTGACCGCCGCCTCCGGAACCGCCGGAGTCGCGCCGCGCCACACCGCATTTTCAAAACGGTCGAGCAGCGCATCAAATCCGATGTGTTTT